>NZ_JBFUCI010000314.1:5118-12879 GCF_056405335.1 Variovorax sp. P1_H12_2 | reverse complement strand
CGTAGGTGCCGATCAGGTTCTCGAGCACGCCGACGATGAAGCCGCCGAGCACCGCGCCCACGGGACTGTCGATGCCACCGATCAGTGCGCCCGCGAAGGCGTAGAGCAACACGCCGGTCATCATGTCCGGATCGAGGAACACCACAGGGGCGACCATCATCCCGGCCACCGCTCCGATGGCGCTGGCCAGACCCCAGCCGAGCATCAACATGCGCCCGACGTTGATGCCCACCAGCCGCGACGAGGCCGCGTTCTGCGCGGCAGCGCGCATGGCCAAGCCCAGGGGCGTGAAGCGGAAGAACGCGAACAGGAGCACGACCACCAACAGCGTGACGCCGATGGCGCCGACCTCGTGCGCCGACATCATCGTGCCGCCGAACCATGCGTCCGCAGGGAAGGGGCTCGGGAAGCGCTTGATGGTGAAGCCGAAGAGCCAGCCCGCGATGCTGTGGAAGATCACCAGCAGGCCGACGAACACCACCACCACCGAGAGTGCCGGCTTGTCGTGCATCGGCCGGATCACGGTGAATTCAACGACCACCGCGAGTGCGAAGGACAGCACCACGGTCGCGGTGAAGGCGACCCAGTAGGGCAGCCCGGCCTGCATCAGGCTCCAGGCGATGAAGGTCGAGAACATCGCCATCTCGCCCTGGGCGAAATTGATGTGGTGCGTGGCCTGGTAGATCATCACCAGCGCCAGCGCGACGCAGGCATAGATGCCGCCGGTGGCCAGGCCCGCCAGCAGTTGGTGCAGGAATGCGTTCATGTGTAGGTTCTCAATCGCCGAGGTAGGCTTTGCGGACGGCGTCGTTGCAGCGGATTTCGGCGGTGGGGCCCGAGAGCACGATGCGGCCGGTCTCGAGGAGGTAGGCCGAATCGGCCAGGTCGAGCGCGAGCTTCGCGTTCTGCTCCACCAGCAGGATCGACACGCGCTCTTCCTTGTTGATGCGCCGCATGATCGCGAAGATGTCCTTCACGATCAGCGGGGCGAGCCCGAAAGACGGCTCGTCGAGCAGCAGCAGGCGCGGCTTGCCCATGAGCGCGCGGCCGATGGCGAGCATCTGCTGCTCACCGCCCGACAGCGTGCCGGCCTGCTGGTTGCGGCGCTCGCGCAGGCGCGGGAAGTAGTCGAACACGCGCACCATGTCGGCGTCCACGCCCTCGCGGTTGCCGCGGGCGTAGGCGCCCAGGCGCAGATTCTCTTCGGTCGTGAGGCCGAGAAATGTGCCGCGCCCGTCGGGGACGTGGCCTACGCCGGACTTGGCGATCTGCTCGGTGGAGCGGCCGTCGATACGCTGGCCGGCCAGCATGACGCACCCCTCGGTGCTGACCATCATCTGGCACAGCGCGCGCAGCGTGGTGGTCTTGCCGGCGCCGTTGGCACCGAGCAGCGCCACGACCTGGCCCGTGGGAATGTCGAGGTCGATGCCTTGCAGCACGCGCGTGTGGCCGTAGGCGGCGCGCAGATCGCGCACTTCGAGGATGTTCGTCATGCCATGGCCTCCGCTTCCGCGTCTTCGCCCAGGTAGGCCCGTATCACCTCGGGGTGCGCGCGCACTTCGGCTGGCGTGCCCTCGGCGATCTTCTTGCCGAAGTTGAGTGCCACCACCTTGTCCGAGACGCCCATCACCAGGCTCATGTGGTGCTCCACCAGGAGCACGGTGATGTGCAGACTGTCGCGGATGTTGCGGATCAGCGCGCCCAGGCTTTCGAGTTCCTCGTGGTTGAGGCCGCAGGCCGGCTCGTCGAGCAGCAGCAGTTGGGGTTCGGCCGCCAGCGCACGCGCCAGTTCGACCCGCTTCTGCGTGCCGAAGGGCAGGTCGCCCACCTCGCGATCGGCCACGGCATCCAGTTCGAGAAAATGGATGGAGTGGTCGGCGCGCGCGCGCGCCTGCGACTCGATGGCCGCCACGCCGGGCAGCCGGAAGGCGTGGCGCAGGAAGCCTGCGTGGTGCTTGCTGTGGCAGCCCACCAGCACGTTCTCGCGTACCGTCATGGTGCGAAACAGCGCGAGGTTCTGGAAGGTACGGCCGATGCCGATGCCGGCCATGCGATGGCGCGGCATGTGGGTGAGCGAATGACCGTCGAATTCAATGCGGCCGGCGCTGCAGTCGTACAGACGCGAGAGACAGTTGAACAGCGTGCTCTTGCCTGCCCCGTTCGGCCCGATGAGGCCGCAGATCTGCCTTCGCTGGATGTCGAACGAGACCCCATTGAGCGCCACGATGCCGCCGAAGCGCACCGACACGCCGTCGATGCGCAACAAGGGGGTGCTCTTGTCTGCGCGATCGCAATCTTGAACCATATTTCGATCTCTTTGCGTTGGGGCGGGGTATGACGGCACCGCCCATGCGGCTGCCTTCGAATGGCGGCGCCGGCGTCAGAGCCGTTCGACGATGGTCACGTTGRCCATGCCGCCGCCTTCGCACATGGTCTGCAGGCCGTAGCGCTTGCCGCGCTGGCCCAGCGCGTTGACCAGCGTGGTCATCAGCTTGGTGCCCGAGGCGCCCAGCGGATGGCCCAGCGCGATGGCGCCGCCGTTCACGTTGAGGCGCGCGGGGTCGGCGTCCAACGCCTTCAGCCAGGCAAGCGGCACCGGCGCGAAGGCTTCGTTGACCTCGTACAGGTCGATGTCTTCGATCTTCATGCCGGCCTTCTTCAGAGCGCGCTGCGTGGCGGGCAGCGGTGCCTCCAGCATGAGGACCGGGTCGTGCCCCATGACGCTGATGTGATGCACGCGCGCCAACGGCTTCACCCCCAGCGTCTTGAGGCCGCGCTCGTTGACCACCAACAGGCCACTGGCGCCGTCGCAGATCTGGCTGGCGGTGGCGGCGGTGCAGCGGCCGCCTTCGGCGATCAGCTTGACACCGGCGATGCTCTCGAGCGTGGCGTCGAAGCGGATGCCTTCGTCCGTGGTGTGCTGCTCGCCGGTCTCGGCGCCGTCGGCCATGCGCACGGCCACGGGCACAATCTCGCGCTCGAAATAACCCTGCTGGGTGGCGGCAATCGCACGGCGGTGGCTTTCCAGCGCATAGCGGTCCAATGCATCCTTCTCGATGCCGTGGTTCCGGGCGATCATCTCGGCGCCCGCGAACTGGCTGAACTGCACGCCGGGGTAGCGCTGTTCCATCAGCGGGCTCACGTAGAAGCCAAGATTGTGCTTGAGCGGCAATGTGGTGGGCAGGCCCATCGGCACGCGGCTCATGCTCTCGACACCGGCGGCAATGACGATGTCCATCGTGCCCGACATGACGGCCTGCGCCGCGAAGTGCAGCGCCTGCTGCGAAGAGCCGCACTGGCGGTCGACCGAGGTGGCGGGCACAGACTCGGGCAGCTGCGAGGCCAGCACGGCATTGCGCGCAATGTTGGAGGCCTGCTCGCCGGCCTGGCCGACGCAGCCCATGATCACGTCCTCGATCAGCGCGGGGTCGGCGCCGGTGCGCTGCACCAGCGCGTTGAGCACCTGCGCGGCGAGGTCGGCCGGGTGCCATCCGGCGAGGCGGCCATTTCGGCGGCCTCCGGCGGTCCGCGCGGCGGCAACAATGTAGGCTTCAGTCATGCGAATTCTCCGGTTGCACCCTCATTTGGGTACGTCGGAGAATTGTTGACGCTGTGCCGTATTGCGGTGTCGTCGGAACCGACGGTTTTGGGCCCCGCGTCAGGAAGTCACCGGAGCCCTCAAGCGCATGCGCGGTGGCGAAACGCGCTCCTGGAGGGCGCCACTTCTTCCTCTATCCTCAGCGCGGCGCCATCCGGATGCCGCCATCCAGCCGCACGCTCTCGCCGTTGAAATAGCCGTTGGTGATCATCAGCTCGGCCAGCGTCGCGTACTCGGCCGGGTTGCCCAGTCGCTTGGGAAACGGCACCGAAGCGGCCAGCGCCGCCTTCACATTGTCGGGCGCGGCCTGCAGCAGCGGTGTGTTGAAGATGCCCGGAAGGATGGTGTTCACACGGATGCCTTCGCCCATCAGGTCGCGCGCGATCGGCAGCGTCATGCCGACCACGCCAGCTTTGGAGGCCGTGTAGGCCGCCTGGCCCATCTGCCCGTCCTGCGCCGCGACCGAGGCGGTGTTGACGATGGCGCCGCGCTCGCCGTCTTCCAGCGCATCGAGCGTGAGCATGCCTGCCGCCGACTTGGCGATGCAGCGGAAGGTGCCGACCAGGTTGATCTGGATGATGCGGTCGAAGTTCGCGAGCGGAAAATGCTTGATCTCGCCCGAGTTCTTGTCGCGGCTCGCGGTCTTCACCGCATTGCCGGTGCCGGCGCAGTTCACGAGCACGCGCTCCTGACCGTGCGCCGCGCGGGCCTTGGCGAAAGCGGCATCCACCTGCTCCTCGGAAGTCACGTCGACCTTGCAGAACACGCCACCCAGTTCCTTCGCGAGGGCCTCGCCGTGCTCCGCGTTGAGGTCGAACAGCGCGACCTTCACGCCGTGGGAAGCCAGGCGCCGCGCAGTGGCGGCGCCAAGGCCCGAGGCGCCACCCGTGACGACGGCGGCAATGCTGGAATCGAGATGCATCTCTTGTTGTCCTTTGATAGAGAAGAGGGAAAAGGTGCTTGCCGCTCAGAGAAGGTAATAACGCTGCTTCTGCGCCGCCATCTCACGCATGCGTGCCGTGGGCACGTACGGCGCACCGAGGGCCGCATGTTTATCGCACAGCGCGACGACGCGCGCCAGTCCGAGCCAGTCCGCGTACTTGAGCGCGCCGCCCGCGTAAGCCGGAAAGCCCACCCCGAGCAGCAGTGCCATGTCCAGCTCTGCCGGCGTGGCGACGACGCCGTCCTCGAGTGCGTGGGCGGCCTCGACGATCATCGGCAGCATCATGCGTTCGACGATCTCCGCGTCGGCAAAGCCGCGCCGGCCCTGCGGCTGCAGCGCGGCGACCAGTGCATGCGCTTCTGGCGCGGCGCACCTGCGCGGACGGCCCGAGGGGTCGTTCTCGTAGCGGTAGAAGCCTGCGCCGCTCTTCTGGCCGTAGCGCTTGTTCGCCACCATCAGCTTCACCGCGTTGCGCTCGATTGTCGGCATGCGCTGCGGGTAGCCAGCGGCGATCACGTCGCCCACGTGCGCGCCCACGTCCATACCCACCACGTCCTGCAGATAGGCCGGACCCATCGGCCAGCCGAAGGCTTCCATCGCGCGGTCCACGGCCTCGAAGTCGGCGCCGTCGGCCACCAGCTGCACGAAGGCATTGACATACGGCGTGAGGATTCGGTTGACCAGGAACCCTGGGCAATCCTTCACCACGATGGGCGTCTTGCCCATGGCGACCGCATAGCCCACGGCGGTGGACACGGCGGTGTCACGGGTCTTGGCGCCCTGGATCACTTCCACCAGCTGCATCACCGGAACCGGGTTGAAAAAGTGCATGCCGACGAAGTCTTCGGGCCGCGCGAGCGGCTGGGCGATGTCATCGATACGCAAGCTCGAGGTGTTCGAGGCGATCACGGTGCCGGGCCTCACGCCGTGCTCCAATGCGGCCAGCACCCTGCGCTTGACCTCGAGGTTCTCGACCACGGCCTCGATCACGCAGTCCACCGCATCGAAACCCGTCTCGTCGAGCTGCGGCACGATGGACGCAAGTACCGCGTCGGCCTTGGCCTGCACGAGCCGGCCGCTCTTCACTTGCTTGGCCAACTGCTTGCCGGCCTCGGCCATGCCGAGGTCGAGTTGCGGTTGCGCGATGTCCTTCATGAGAACCGGGGTGCCGCGCAGCGCGCTGGTGTAGGCGATGCCGCCGCCCATGATGCCCGCGCCGAGCACGGCCGCCTGCTTCACCGGACGGCCTTCGCGGGCATGGCGCTTGTAGAGCTTCTTGAGCGCCTGCTCGTTCAGGAAGGCTTGCACCAGCGAGGCGGCCGCCTGCGTCTTCGCCACGCGGCCGAAAGCGATCGATTCGAGATCGAGGGCGCCCGCGCGGTCACGGCCCGCGCCCTCGGCCATCATTTCGAGCGCGATGACGGCTGCGGGCTGATGCTTGCCGCTGCGTGCCATCACCTGTGCGCGCACAGTTTCCGCCAGCGCGCCGGCCTCCCGCGTCGCCAGGCCCCGGGGCGAGCGCTTGCGCTGTTGCGCGGCCTGCCAATCGACCTCGCCGTGGACCGCGCGCTGCAGCAGCGCCAGTGCCCGTTCGCGCAGCGCGTCAGGAGCGGCGACCTCGTCGACCACGCCTGCCGCCAGTGCAGCCGGCGCCTTGGCGGGCTTGCCGCTCGCCACCCAATCGGTGGCGGTGGCCAGGCCCGCCAGGCGCGACAGCCGCACCGTGCCGCCGAATCCGGGGATCAGGCCAAGCTTCACCTCGGGCACGCCCACTTGGGCCGTGTCCGCCATCACGCGCAATGATGCGAGCATTGCCAGCTCCAGTCCTCCGCCCAGCGCGAAGCCGTTGATGGCGACCACGCTGGGCACCCTCAGGTCCTCGAAGGCGTTGAAGAGTTCGTTGCTTGCGCGCACGCCGCGCGCGATCTCCGCCTCGGGCTGCTGGAAGGTCGCGCCGAACTCGGTGATGTCGGCGCCGACGATGAACACGTCCTTCGCGCTCGTCACCAGCACGCCGCGCACTTCGGGTGAAGCCGCAATGCGTTGGGTGGCCTGCCGGAACTCCTCGACGGTGCGCGCGTCGAGCTTGTTGATGGCCTCTCCGCGYCGGTCGAAGCGCAACTCCACCAGTCCGTCCTGCAACGGCAGGATTTCGATACTTTCGCCCTGGAACAAAGAAATTCTCCTCACAGCCGGCGACACGCCGGCCAATGGGGAAAAGTTTAAGGACGCGCCCCAGCCGTAGGCATCGTCCGAAGCGACGATTGAGGCAGTCGTGGCGAAAGTCTCCGGCGGAACAGATCGACGAGGGCTCGGACCGATGGAGCTGCGCTACAGCTCACGGCTCTACTTTGCTGCCTCCACGATCTTCTGCCAATCTTTCAAGTCCTTCTTCAGGAAGGCTTGGAACTCGGTCGGAGTCATGACCATCGGCTCATTGCCCATGTCCACCAGCTTGGGGCTCATTGCGGTGATGGTCTCGCCAATCGCCTTGTTGAGCCGCGCAACGATCTCCGGCGGCGTGCCGGGTGGCGCAACAAATCCGTACCAGGGCACCACTGCAAAGCCGGGATAGGTTTCGGCGACGGTGGGAACGTCTGGCAGGCGTGCCGTTCGGCGAGCGCTGGTCACCGCGATGATCTTTGCCTTGCCGGTCTGCAATATGGGCGAGGCTGCGGCCAAACCCCCAAAGGCCATCTGGATATCGCCGGCAACGATGCCCTGAAGAATGCCCTTGGTGCCATACGTCACGCCTGTGAGGTCTGCCCCGCTCATGCGCACAAACCATTCCGTCGCCATGCCGGCGAAGGTGGTGGGGCCCGCCGAGCCATAGTTGAACTTGCCCGGGTTGGCCTTCGACTTGGCGACCAGTGACTTGATGTCACTGGCGTCGACGTCGCTGTTCACGATGACGATCATCGGAACGCTCATCATGGGCGCAATGGGCACGAAGCTCTGCGGATCAAAGGGCAGGCGTATGCCGGCGCTGGTTTGATTGATGGAATGCGTGGCGCTGATGATTCCGAGCGTGTAGCCGTCGGGTGCCGACTTGGCCACCGCGTCGGGCCCGATCGATTCATTGCCTCCAGGCCGGTTTTCGACGACGACAGGTTGGCCCAGGCGTTGACGCAGTTCATCGCCCATCAGACGCGCCACGAGGTCGGCACCCCCGCCGGCGCCCTGCGGAACGATGAGTCGGATCGGCTTGCTGGGATAGCCC
>NZ_JBFUCI010000314.1:0-5108 GCF_056405335.1 Variovorax sp. P1_H12_2 | reverse complement strand
GGATCGGCTTGCTGGGATAGCCCTGAGCCAAAGCCGCGCTCGTCACAAAGGACGCCAGCGCGGCAGCGATCAATCTAACAAAGCGCATGGGATTCTCCGTTGAAGTGATGAGTTGGGGTCGCTGAAGAACCATGGTCGCGTCCGGCGCCGGTCGGCCTCGAACTGCCTGATTCGCGGTGCCAGCGTCAGGGTCGCGCCGATCTCGTCGAGCCCCTTCAACAGCTGTTCCTTGGGAGTGGGCTCGATGTCGAATCCGATGCACCGCCGGTCCGGCGTGACGATCGTCTGAGATGGCAGGTCGACCTCGAGCGCATAGCCTGCCTGGCGCGACACTTCGCCAAAGAGGGACTCGACTGCTTCTTCGGGGAGTGCGATCGGCAGCAATCCGTTCTTGAGACAGTTCGCGAAGAAGATGTCCGCAAAACTCGGTGCGATCAGCACGCGGAAACCGTATTGCTCCAGCGCCCACGGTGCGTGCTCGCGGCTCGAACCGCAGCCGAAGTTGCGGCGCGCCAGCAGGATCGACCCATGTCGGTAGCGTGGCTGGTTCAGTACGAAGTCGGGATTGAGCGGTCTGGCGCTGCAGTCGATGCCCGGCTCTCCCACATCGAGGTAGCGCATGCCGTCAAACAGACGCGGTCCGAAGCCGGTGCGCTCGATCGACTTCATGAATTGCTTGGGCAGGATTGCATCGGTGTCGACATTGGCACGGTCGATCGGCACGACCGTTCCCCGGTGGCAGTCGAACGGCTTCATCGCGGGCTGCGCTGCCATTGCCGCTCCTTGACCTTCACCAGGCCGACCAGCGTGCTGTTCACAGGTGCCGCGATGCCGACTCTGGCGCCCTGCGCGGGTACCACGCCGTTGATGACGTCGATCTCACTGACGCGGCCCGCCTCGTGGTCGAGCAGGGCAGAGGGCTTGGCCTTGAATACCCGCATGCCGAAAGCCCTGGCATGTTCCACCGGATCTGCGACCTCGATCTTGACCCCCAGGGCCTTGGCCACCCTCCAGGCCTCGGTTGCCGCGGCGCGGCTGATCGGGCCCATCTCGGGATCGTCGAGTACTTCGCCGACCGTCATGCCGGTCAGCGCGCATGGCGCGCTGTAGGCCACGTTGCAGATGAGCTTTTCCCATTGCATCGCCACGATGTCGTGCACGGCCTTGGCATCGAAGCCGGCGTCTTCCCAGATCCGCGTCGCGGCCTGCAGCCGCTCGAACGGCAGGGCCCCATAAGCGCCAAAGCGCATCGCCTGCATCGCATTGTGGTGTGCGTAGCCAGGACCCTTCAACGATGCGCCGAATCCGCTCGCGATGCCGACGGCAAGGCGGTCCGGGCCCACGACGCGCGCGACTGTGTCAGCCGAGCCCAGGCCGTTCTGAATCGTCATGACGACGGTGTTGGTGCCGAGAAAGGGGAGGGCCTGCTGGGCGCCGGCCTCCACGTCCGCCGCCTTCACCGCAATCACGACGAGATCCATCGCTTCTTCCGGTGCACGGGTCGATGCCTGGATCCTGACCCACCGATCCCCGAGCGGCCCTTCCAGGCGCAAGCCGTTGTCGTTGATGGCTTGCACGTGGGCGTCCCATCGGGCCAGCGCCCACACCTGGTTTCCGGCAGCGGCGAGCAGCGCGGCGTAGACCGACCCCATCGCTCCACAGCCTACGATTGCAATTTTCATGACGTTTTGCTCTTGCTCAGTTCTTGATCAGGTCGGCAATCGCCTCGCGCAGGCCGGCCTTTTCTTCGAGGCCGAAGCCGGGCGCTTGCGTGGGCAGGGCGTGGCCTTGCGAAACCATGCAGGCCTCGGGGTAGCCTCCGAACGGTTGGAAGACGCCTGGATAGACCTCGCATCCCCCCAGCCCCAGGCCCGCCACGATGTGAAGATTGATCAGATGGCCACCGTGCGGCAACACCTGAGCCAAGGAGAAGCCGCGTGCCTCCAGCGCCCGCATGGTGATCATGTATTCGGTCAGGCCGTAGCTCAGTCCAGCTTCCATCTGGAAGATGTCCCTGCCTGGCCGCATGCCGCCAAAGCGCAGCAGGTTGACGGCATCGATGGTGGAAAAGAGGTTCTCGCCTGTGGCGATCGCGCCGCTATAGTGTGTCGACAGCTCTGCATTGAGGCCGAARTCCAGCGGATCACCGACTTCTTCGTACCATCGCAGCCTCAATGGAGCGATGGCATCCGAATAGGCCAGCGCGGTTCTCAGATCAAAGCGGCCATTGGCATCGACGGCCAGGTGCTCGCCAGCGCCAGCGACTTCGAGCGCCGCGTGAATGCGCCGCACATCTTCATCCAGGGAAGCGCCCCCGATCTTGATCTTGTAGTCGACAAAGCCAAGATCCCGGTAGGTCCTGATCTCGGTCTGCAATCGATTCAGCGAGTCGCCCGGGTAGTAGTAGCCGCCTGCCGCATAGACCGGTATCGGGTCGATCGCGGCCGGTCGGCCGGCCGCGCGCGCGATCGTCACATGCGCCGGCTCGTCTGCGAGCTTTGCGTTCAAATCCCAGATCGCGAGCTCGAGCGCGGCGACGGCCGTGGCCCGATCGCCGTGGCCTCCCGGCTTTTCGTTCGTCATTGCGGCGCGGTACACCGCATCCGCTGAAAAGCTTCGGCCGTCAGGCGCGAGCAGATCTCCTGGCGGGCGATGGAGCACTCGGGGGATGAACCGCTCGCGCAACAGGCCTCCTTGTGCGAAGCGGCCGATCGAATTGAATGCGACTCCGACGACAGGCCTTCCGTTGCGGATCACGTCGGTGAAGACCGCAACCAGGGAGACCGTGTGCTCCGAGAAATTGACCAGCGCGTTGGACACATCCCCGCGCAGTGGAATGGACATCTCACGAATATCGACGATTCGCATGGGGTTCCTTGGGATGGGTGGCTGTCAATTCAGTCGCCTGAAATCGACAAAGTGGCCTGCGATGGCAGCAGCGGCCGCCATCTCCGGGCTGACAAGATGCGTGCGACCGCCGACGCCCTGCCGGTCTTCGAAGTTGCGATTGGATGTGGAGGCACACCGCTCTCCGGCAGACAGACTGTCCGGGTTCATGCCCACGCACATCGAACAGCCGGCATCGCGCCATTCGAAGCCGGCGTCGATGAAGACGCGGTCGAGCCCTTCCTCTTCGGCCTGCAGCTTGACCAGGCCCGAGCCCGGCACGACCAATGCCCGACGGACAGTCGGCGCCAGATGTCTGCCGCGCACGACGCCCGCGGCGGCCCGCAGATCCTCGATGCGCGAGTTGGTGCACGACCCGATGAAGATGCTGTCGAGGTGAATGTCGGCGATGGCCATGCCGGGCTGGACTGCCATGTACTTCAGTGCGCGCTCCATGGCTGCGCGGCGCGTCGCATCCTGCTCCAGCGCGGGGTCGGGAATCCGACCATCCACCGAGACCACCATTTCCGGCGATGTGCCCCAAGTCACGAGCGGACCGAGCGAGCTGACGTCGATGTCGACCTCGGCGTCGAAGCGCGCGTCGTCGTCCGTCTTGAGGGCGAGCCAGACCGGCACCGCCGCCTCCCAGGTGCGTCCTTTGGGGGCCAATGGGCGGTGGCGCAGATAGTCGACGGTTTTTTCGTCGACCGCGACCATTCCGCACCGTGCCCCGGCCTCGATGGACATGTTGCACAGCGTCATGCGGGCTTCCATGGACAGGTTCCGCACCGCCTCGCCGGCATATTCGATGGCATGGCCCGTTGCGCCTGCCGTGCCGATCTTCGCGATCATCGCCAGCGCCAGGTCCTTGGCGCCTATGCCTGGCGCCAGGGTTCCTCGGAAGTTGATCCGCATGCTCTTGGGTTTGCGCGTCAGCAGCGTCTGGGTGGCCAGCACGTGCTCGACTTCGGAAGTGCCGATGCCGTGTGCGATGGCGCCGAAGGCGCCGTGCGTGCTGGTGTGGCTGTCGCCGCACACGACCGTCGCGCCCGGCAGGGTGGCGCCCTGTTCGGGGCCGACGACATGGACGATGCCCTGTCGGCGGTCCGCGAGCGCAAACAGCGGCACCGAGAACTCGGCGCAGTTCTGGTCGAGTTTTTCGATCTGCACGCGAGCGACCTGGTCCTCGATCTGCTGTCCGCGGCCTTGCGTCGGCACATTGTGATCCGGCGTCGCCAGATTCGCGTCCAGGCGCCACGGTTTCAGACCGGCGATGCGCAGGCCCTGGAACGCCTGCGGGCTGGTCACTTCATGCAGAAGGTGGCGGTCGATGTACAGGAGGGTGTTTCCGTCCGGTGCCACGTCGATGACGTGCTCATCCCAAACCTTGTCGAAAAGAGTCTGTCCCGCCATTGATGTTCTTGCTGCGTTGTTCGCGGTCTGCCGGCCTGTTCATGCGAACAGAAGTGCGTATGTACTGTTCAAACGATATGTAGGTACATATTAAACTGTCGACTTGCCGTCGTGTCAATCGACGCGTGCGAGGACCGTGCCCCTTGCGTTGCTAGACTGAATCCAAAGCCCTTCGAAATATGTCCATTCCTCTTTATCAACACGTCGCGCAGGACCTGGTCCAGAAAGTGACGTCTGGCGTTTTTCCGGTTGGCAGCGTGCTGCCGAGCGAGCTCAAGCTCATGGAGACCTATGGCACGAGCCGCAACACCGTGCGGGCCGCGTTGAAGCAACTGCAGGACATCGGGCTGATTTCGCGCAAGCGCAATCGCGGCACAACGATCCAGGCGCGTCCTTCCGCAGGGGCCTTTACTCAGTCACTGTCGACACTGGATGATCTGGTCAGCTTTGCCAAGTCGGCAACCCGCGCGGTGAACGCCAGCAGAGAAATGGTGTTGGACATCGATACTGCGCGCGCCCTCGGATGCCAGCCAGGCTCGCGGTGGCTCCACATCGCGATGACGCGAAGCGAGCCCGGGGCGGCCATTCCCCTCGCGTGGACGGATGCCTATGTCGATCCGCACTATGCCGGTGTGCGCCTGCTGGCCAAGAAGCATCCCGACCGGTTGTTGTGCGATCTGATCGAGATGAACTACGGGCGGCGCATCGCCACCATAGAGCAGACGGTGGGTGCTCGAGCGCTCGGCGGCGATCATGCGAAGAGGCTGTCGGTGCCGGAAGGAACGCCCGGACTGGAGATCATTCGGAAG
>NZ_JBFUCI010000313.1:0-7762 GCF_056405335.1 Variovorax sp. P1_H12_2 | reverse complement strand
CCGTCGCTGAGTTCGCGCGCATCGACGCCGTTCATCGCGCCGCCTTCGGCATTGCAGATCTGCGTCACGTTGGCGCGCCATTCGCGCGGGTCGATCTGCGGCCGCAGGATCGCACCCTCGCGCGGGAAGCGGTAGGCCTCGGGATCGCGCTCCCGCGCCTTCGCCATCAGGTCGTTGATGGCCTTGAATTCACCGACGGCCGCCAGCGCAGGCGCGGCCTCGACGTGGCCGACCCGGAACATGGTGGAAGGGAAGAGGCCGCTGCCCCGGCCGTCGCCGACCGCGAACGGCACGCCCGCGAAGGCGGCGACATCGGCGTCGCCGCTGCCGTCGACGAAGGCGTTGGCGCGGATCGCCTGGCGGCCCGACTTGGTCTCGACCACCAGCGCGGCAATGCGGCTGCCGTCCATGACGACGGCCGCGGCCAGCGCATGGAACAGCAGTTGCACGCCGGCGTCCAGCAGCAGCTGGTCGGCCGCGCACTTGTAGGCCGAGGTGTCGTAGGAGCGCACGCGGATGCGGCCCTGCATGCCGTCCTGCGGCTTGTTGAGTCCGCCCAGGGCGTCGAGGCGCGCCAGCAGTTCGTCGGCCACGCCGTGCACCAGCTGCGTCATCTCGCCATTGCGCTTGCCGTAGAGGCCGGCGAAATTGGTCACGCCGCCGGCCGTGCCCATGCCGCCGAGGAAGCCGTAGCGCTCCACCAGCAGCGTGCGCGCGCCGTGATGCGCGGCGCTCACGGCGGCAGCGATCCCCGCCGGCCCGCCGCCGACCACCACGACGTCGTACTCGCCGAAGACCGGCAGATCGCGCGCAGGCTCACGCAACATCGAATTCATACAGTGCCTCCAAAAGACGTATCCCCTTCGGGAAACACCGCGGAACCGGCTTCGCCGGGCCGCTGGTGTTGCCCCCGGTAGGGGGTGGGCGGGCTACACGCAGTGAGCCCAACCTGGGGGCGAGCAACAGTGCCCCCGGCAGTGGGGTGCCCGAGCCACACGCAGTGGGCGAGGCTGGGGGGTTACTGAAGTTTTATGCCGTTCGTGGAAATGATCTTGGACATGATCGCGGCCTCTTCCTTCACCCGCGTGCGCATGCCGTCGGGCGAGGTGCCGACCGCCTGCCAGCCCTGCTCGAACAGCTTCTGGCGCACTTCCGGCGACTTCATGATGATCACGAGTTCCTTCGTGATGCGGTCCTGCGCGGTCTTCGAGAGGCTCGCGGGGCCGACCAGCGCGGTCCACACCTCGAGGTTGAAATCGCGCACGCCGGCGTCCGCGAGCGCCGGCACGTCGGGCGCCAGCGTGCTGCGGCCACTGGTCAGGCCGACCGCCTTGACCTTGCCGGCCTTGACCTGGGGCAGCGCCACGCCGGGCGGGATCAGCGCCATCTGGATCTGGTTGCCGATCAGGTCGGTCATCACCTGCGGGTTGCCCTGGTAGGGCACGTGCTCGGCCTTCAGGCCCGGCACGCGGCTCTTGAGCAGTTCCATGCCCAGGTGGCCGACCGAGCCGACGCCGACCGAGCCGTAGCTCCACTTGTCGCCGCCCTTGCGCGCGGCGTCGAAGAAGGCCGCGCCCGTGGGCAGGCTGCTCTGGGCCACCAGCACCAGCGGCGCGGTGKCAATCAGCGACAGGTAGGTGAAGTCCTTGCCCGGGTCGTAGGGCAGCTTCGGGTACAGCATCTTCGACGAGGTCAGGTTGCCGTTGATGACGATGCCGAGCGTGTGGTCGTCGGTGGCCTTGGCCACCTGGTCGGCCGCGATGTTGCCCGAGGCGCCGGGCTTGTTGTCGACCACCACCGGCTGGCCGAGGGCCTTGGCCAGCGGTTCGGCGATGGTGCGCGCGGCGATGTCCGGGGTCGAACCGCCGGGGAAGCCGACGATCAGGCGGATCGGCCTGGTGGGCCAGGCAGCGCCCTGCGCCGAGGCGGCGAGCGGCAGGGCACCGGCGGCGAGGCCGCAGGCGGCAGCGATCAGGAGGACTCTCTTGGAGGGGTGCATGGAGACTCGGTTGGGGGAAATTGGGGAAAGGAAGGATAGCCCTCTCTTGTAACCAGACGTCATCACTCGAGGCTGATGTTTCCCCGCTTCACGAGCTCACCGTAGATCTTCGACTTCACCTCGGCGTTGCGCTCGATTTCTTCCGGCGACCAGGCCAGCGGCTCGAAGGCGAAGGTGTCGAAGCGGGCCCGGATCTCGGGGTCGGCGATGACCTTGGCGACGTCCACGTTGATCTTCATGCGGATCGCCGCCGGCACGCCCTTCGGCGTCAGCAGCGAAACGAAGGAGTTGACGTCCAGCCCGGACGGCCCGCCGGCTTCGGCCATGGTCGGCACGTCCGGCATCTGGGGAATGCGCTTGGGCGCCGCGATCGCGATGTAGCGCAGCTTGCCGGCCTTGTAGATGCCCTGGCTCGACGGCAAGCTCGCGAAGCTCCACGCCACCTCGCCCGATCCGACGTTGGCGAACAGCTGCGAGACCTCGCGGTACGGCACGTGCTGCATGTGGGTGCCGGACAGCGCCTCGAGCTGCTGGGCGCCCAGGTGGCCCGGGCTGCCGACGCCCCACGAGCCGTAGTTGACCTGCCCCGGCTTCTCCTTGGCGGCGGCGACCAGGTCGCTCATGCTCTTCCACTTCGAGTCGGTCGGCACGGCCACGAAGAAGGGCGTGCGGAACAGCGAGGCCACCGGGTCGAAGTGCTGCAGCGTCACGAAATTGCGCGACTTGTAGAGGTGCGGCAGCGCGGCGATGTGCTCGCTGTCGAGCTGCAGCAGGGTGTAGCCGTCGGGCGTGGCGCGGCGCGCCTGCTCGATCGCGATGAAGCCGCCGCCGCCGGGCTTGTTGTCGACCAGCACGCGCTGGTTCCAGAGCCGGCYGAGCTTGTCCGAGACCAGCCGCAGCACCGCATCGGGGCCGCTGCCGGCCGCGAAGGGTGTGACGATGGTCACCGGCTTGCTCGGGTAGTCCGCGGCCGGAGCCTGGGCGGCGGCCGAGGCGGCGAGCAGGGCCGTGGCGCCGGCGGCGACCAGCGAGAGGAGGGATTTCATGCGACTTCCTTCAGGTTTGAATCGTTCGGCGGCGTTGTATCAGGTCGGCGCAGCGCGCCCGTCGTCGAGGCAGTGCGCGGGGTTCCAGCCGTAGAGCCATTCGACCGCGTCGTAGAAGCGTTCGGGCGTGCGGCCGGTCCAGAGGCTGTTTCGCACCAGCCGCTCGACGCCCTTGGCATGGTAGAGACGCCCCATCTCGCGCACCGACAGCACCMCGCGCGCGGTGCGCGCGACCCGGGCCGAGGCATAGAGGCGGAAGGCGGCGCTCAGGTCGTGGTCGCAGGCTTCGACTGCGGCGCCCAGCGTCACCGCATCCTCCAGCGCCATGCAGGCGCCCTGCGCGAGGTACTGCATCATCGGATGGGCCGCGTCGCCCAGCAGCGTGGCCCGGCCCTCGCTCCAGGTCGCCACCGGCTCGCGGTCGGCGGTGCTCCAGCGGCGCCAAGAGGTGGGGCGGTCGAGCAGCTGCCGCGGGCGCGCATGCACGCCCTCGAAGTACGACATCACCTCTTCCTTGCTGCCGTCGCTGACGCCCCACTCCTCGCGCTCGCGGCTGTGGAAGGTGACGACCAGGTTGTATTGCTCGCCATGGCGCAGCGGGTAGTGCACCAGGTGGCAGTCGGGGCCGGCCCAGACCACGGGCGCGTTCCAGCGCAGGTCCTCGGGCATGTCGGCGGCCGGCACCACGGCGCGGTAGACCACGTGGCCCGAGACCCGCGGCGCATCGCCGATGAGCCTGGCGCGCACCACCGATTTGACACCGTCGCAACCGATGATGGCGTCGGCGCTGAAGCGGCGGCCGTCGCGCGTGACCGCGGTCACGCGGCGTTCTTCCAGATCCAGCGCCTCGACCTGCGCCGAGGTGTGGAAGCGGATCAGCGGATGCTGCTTCACCGCCTCGTGGATCGCGCCGTGCAGGTCGGCCCGGTGGCTGACCGCATAGGGGTTGCCGAAGCGCGCGCGAAAGGCCTCGCCGACCGGCACCGAGGCGACCTCGGCGCAGTCGACGGCGTCCATCATCACGAGCCGGTCGGTGAACACCGAGCCGCGCCGCACCGCTTCGCCCACGCCCAGCGCATCGAGCGCCGCGAAGGCGTTCGGGCCCAGTTGCAGGCCGGCGCCGATCTCGCCGAGGGTGGCGCTCTGCTCGAGCAGGTCGACGGCGATGCCCAGGCGCGCCAGTGCCAGCGCCGCCGCCATGCCGCCGATGCCGCCGCCGACCACGAGAACGGTGGATTTGTGCTTGGAAGGGGTGCCCATGGTGCGTCTCCTGCGGGGATGTCAGTCGATGCGAACCGCGATCGGTTCGAGGCCGTCGATACGGACTTGCATGGTCTGCCCGCGCTGCACCGCGCCCACGCCCTCGGGCGTGCCGGTGAAGATCAGGTCGCCGGGCTGCAGCGCGAACAAGGTCGACAGGTTGGCGATCACCTCGCTGACCGACCAGATCAGGTGGCGGATATCGCTCTTCTGGCGCGCTTCGCCGTCGACCTCGAGCGTGATCGCGCCGGCCGTCATCTCGCCCATCGCGGCGCGCGGACTCAGCAGGCCCACCGGCGCCGAGAAGTCGAAGGCCTTGCCGATCTCCCACGGCCGGCCCTGCTCGCGCATCTTCATCTGCAGGTCGCGGCGCGTCATGTCCAGGCCGACCGCGTAGCCGTAGATGTGGTTGACCGCATCGCCGACCGCGATGTCGCGCCCGCCGGTGCCGATCGCCACCACCAGTTCGGCCTCGTAGTGGTAGTTGGTGGTCTGGTCCGGATAGGGAATGCCGACCGCCCGGCCGGCTGGCACCGGCACCACCGAGGCGTCGTCATTGGGCTTGCAGAAGAAGAAGGGCGGTTCGCGGTCCGGGTCGAAACCCATCTCGCGCGCATGCGCCGCGTAGTTGCGGCCGACGCAGTAGACGCGGCGGACCGGGAACAGCTCGGTCGAGCCGGCGATGGCGAGGCCGACCACGGCCGGAGGAGAAACGACGAAGGACATGAAGACTCCTGCCGCGCGCAGCGGCAAACATGGACGAAGGAAAAAGACGGCGGCCCGAAGGCACCCGGAATCAGGCGTGGTCGAGGAAGGCTTCGCGCAGCACGCCCATCGCCTGCTGCACCGGCCGGTCCGAGAAACTGAACAGCACCACTTCCTCGCTGGCGGCAAGGCGCAGCGGCGCCCAGGACGGCACAACGAAGGTGTCGCGCGGCCCGAAATCGAAGCGCTGGCCGCCGATCTCGGCCGTGCCGCGGCCCTCGACCACGCTGTAGACCGCGCCGTCGGTGGCGCGGTGCGTCTTGCCGGCAAAGCCCGCGGGCAGCAGCTGCAGGTTCGTCGCGATGGTCGGCATCGGCGAGCCGCCGGTCAGCGGATTGATGTAGCGCAGTTTGTGGCCCAGCCAGGCGTCGGCGGCTTCCTGCTTGTGCAGCTGGGCCAGTGCCTCGCGGCTGCGCGCATAGGGGTAGTTGAAGATCGGCGAGGTCGGCGACACATGGTCGTGACGCACCGGCACCATGTTGTGGCCGAAGCGCGCCAGGCTGTGGCCCTCGGGCCGCGCGACCTGCTGCATGCGGGCGTCGTCGTTCTCGGCGAAGCCAGCGTCGAAGAAACGGATCATCGGGATGTCGAGCCCATCGAGCCAGACCACCGGCTCGCTCACCCCTTCGATGCCTTCGTTGCCGTGGTCATGCCAGGCCCACGAGGGCGTGATGATGAAGTCGCCCGGGTGCATCGTGGTGCGCTCGCCGCCGACCGTGGTGTAGGCGCCCTTGCCGTCGACGATGAAGCGCAGCGCCGACTGCACGTGGCGGTGCGAGGGCGCCACCTCGCCCGGCATGATGAGCTGCAGCCCGGCGTAGAGCGACTGCGTGATCGACGAGCGGCCCGGGATCGCCGGGTTCTCGAGCACCAGCACGCGGCGCACCGCTTCCTCGGCGGTGATCAGCTCGGCCGACTCCATCAGCAGCGGCCGGATCTCGTCGTAGTGCCAGAGCGCGGGCACGCAGGGCGTCTGCGGCTCGCGCGGCACCAGCGCGTGCAGCGACTCCCACAGCGGCGTCAGGTGGAGCGGGCGGATGCGGTCGTAGTAGGCGCGGCGTTCGGCGCCGTCGGTGCGGGCGGCCGGCAAGGCGGTGTTCATGGGGGGTGTCTCCTGGCGTCGAGCGCCGAGGCCGCATTGTTGGCCCCGACCACTATTTGTTCAAGACTTCCACTCAATACTTGGAATATCGTTTTTGGATAATGGGGCTTCTTCAGGGGAATTCCGATGTCCAAGCTCGATCTCGAATGGCTCGCGGTCTTCGACGAGGTCTACAAGACCGGCAGCGTCTCGAAGGCGGCCGACCGGCTGGGCATGGCCCAGGCCGCGGCCAGCACCATGCTGAACAAGCTGCGCGCCCATTTCGACGACCGCCTGTTCGCCCGCACCGCCCAGGGCATGCAGCCCACGCCCTATGCCCAGCGGCTCAGCGTGCATGTGCGCGAGGTGCTGGCCCAGCTCGACCAGGCGCGCGGCAGCCGCGGCGGCTTCGTGCCCGGCGAGGCGAGGCGCAGCTTCCGCATCTGCATGACCGACATCAGCGAGGTGGTGCTGCTGCCGGGGCTGATCGACCACCTGCGGCGGCAGGCGCCCGGCGTGCACCTGGAGACCGAGATCATCTCGACCGACAGCGGCCGCCGCCTCGAGGACGGCGAGGTCGACCTGGCCGTGGGCTTCATGCCGCAGCTGGACGCCGGCTTCTACCAGCAGACGCTCTTCATGCAGAACTTCGTCTGCCTGGCGGCGCGCAACCACCCGCGCATCGGCGCCCGGCTCACGCGCCGCCGCTTCGAGGCCGAGGCGCACGCGGTGATCTCCTCGTCGGGCACCGGCCATGCGATCGTCGACAAGACCCTCGCGCGCCTCGGCCTCGCGCGCGACGTGGTGGTGCGGCTGTCCAGCTTCCTGAGCGTGGCGCGGATCGTCGCGCACACCGAGCTGATCGTGATCGTGCCGCGCATCCTGGGCGAGGTGCTGGCGACGCAGGAGCCGGTGAGGCTGCTGGAGCCGCCCTTCGCGCTGCCCTCCTACGCGGTCAAGCAGCACTGGCACGAGCGCTTCCACGCCGACGCTGGCAACATGTGGCTGCGCCGCACGGTGGCCCAGCTGTTCGCTCCCGGAAACGCCGCGGCGCTCGCATAATCGGCGCAGGCACCCCCCTCGATCCACTCATCGCCCAGGCATCTCATGTCCTCCATCACCCTGCGCTTCCTGGCCGAGCCCAGCACCGTCAACTTCGGCGGCAAGGTCCACGGCGGCACCGTCATGAAGTGGATCGACGAAGCCGGCTACGCCTGCGCGACCAGCTGGTCCAAGCGCTACTGCGTGACGGTCTTCATCGGCAGCATCCGCTTCCACCGCCCGATCATGATCGGCGACCTGGTCGAGGTCGAGGCGCGGCTGGCCTACACCGGCAACAGCAGCATGAACATCTCGGTCGAGGTCCGCAGCGGCGACATGAAGGGCGGCGAGATGCACAAGACCACCGAGTGCCTGGTGGTCTTCGTCTCGGTCGACTCCCACGGCCGGACGCTGCCGGTCGACAGCTTCACGCCCGGCACGCCGGGCGAGATGGCGCTGGCCGAGCGGGCCCGGGCGCATCTCGAGGCCACCCGGGCGGCGATCGGCGCCTGAGCGTGGCCCCCACGCTCCCCCACTGCGTGTGGGTCGCTGCCCCCCGAGGGGGCCGCA
>NZ_JBFUCI010000312.1:0-7763 GCF_056405335.1 Variovorax sp. P1_H12_2 | reverse complement strand
GGATGCCAGGGGGTGTGGACGATGCGTCCGTCGCCCCAGAAGACCGGAATGTCGAAGCCCAGCGAGGTCAGCGCGCTCGTGTAGGCGCCGATGCCGAAGAAGGYGATGTGGCCCAGGCTCAGCTGACCGGTGTAGCCGAGCAGCAGGTTGAGGCTCATCGCCCCGATGATGAAGATGCCGGTCGTGATGACGATGTGCAGGTAGTACTGGTCCGTGACCCAGAGGGGCACGCTGAGCAGCGCCACGAGCAGCAGGCTGGTTCTGAGGTTTTTCATCCGATGCGCTCCCCGCGTACGTAGAACAGGCCGGTAGGTTTGAACATGAGCACCAGGATGATGAGGATGAAGCCCATCGCATCCCGGTAGCCCGACGAGACGTAGCCCGAGCCCAGCTCTTCCGCGAAAGCCAGGATGAAGCCGCCGATCGCCGCGCCCTGGATGCTGCCGAGGCCGCCCAGGATGACGATCGCGAAGGCCTTCAGGGCGGCGGTGTTGCCCATCGTGGTGGTGACCACGAAGACCGGTCCGAGCAGCGCACCGGCGGCGGCGGCCAGGCCCGAGCCGAGCGCAAAGGTGGCGGTGTAGATGGCGTTGATGTTGACGCCCATCAGCGAGGCGGTGTCCCGGTCCTGGAAGGTGGCGCGCATCGCCTTGCCCAGGGGGCTGCGGTGGATCAGCACATAGGTGGCGAGAATGAGCAGCAGCGCTGCGCCCAGCACGAACAGGCGCAGCCAGGAGATCGACACCGGGCCGATGACCAGCGGCTCGGTCGGAAAGGGCGTCGGCACCGACTTGGCGACGCCGCCCCAGACCAGCAGCGCGATGTTCTGCATGGCGATCCAGCACCCGATCATGACCACCATGGTCGAGTCGATGTCGGCGCTGCGCATGCGGCGCAGGAAGATGCGCTCGATCAGCGCGCCGAGCAGGATGCCCAGCATGATGGCCATGCCCATCGCCAGGAAGAAATTCCATCCGAGGCTGGACACGAAGTAGTAGGCCATGAAGCCGCCGAACGCATAGAGCTCGCCATGCGTGAAGTTGACGACTTTCATGATCCCGAGGATCAGGGTGAGGCCGATCCCCAGGAGCGCATAGGTGCCTCCGAGGATCAGCGCATTGGCTATGTGCTGGATGAGTTGGTCCACTTGGTTTCTCGCACGCGCTGGAAGAACGAAACGATCGCGGAAAGCGCTGATTCCACGACGCACGGGGCCACGCCCGGACTGCGCCGTCGTCGAGCCGACAGTCGGCCCGGGCGCGATACGGCGATACAGCCGGCTAGTTGACGATGCCGATCTTGTCGTTGTCGATCTTCACGAGGTAGGTGTTGGGCGTGCTCTGGCCGCTCTCGCGGCCCGAGGGGCCGACCTTCTCGAACTTGATCTTGCCGGTCAGGCCGGTCAGCTCGATGTCCCACAGCGCCGCGCGGATCTTTTCCGGATCGGCGGCGCCGGCCTTGGTGACGGCCGCGGCAATGGTGCGGATGCCGTCATAGCCGCGGAAGCCTTCGGTCAGGCCGGCCTTGTCGTACTTGCGCTTGTTCCACTCCGCGATGAACGCCCTGGCGGTGGCCGGATCGGCCGAGGCGTCGGGCGTCCAGGGCGCGAACATCATGTTGTGCATGGTGCCCGCGGCTGCAGACCCTGCGTGCTCGATCAACTGGTCCGGACTCTGCGAGCCGCCCAGCGTGATGATCTGGCGCTTCAGGCCCACCGACTGCGCCTGCTTGAGCACCAGGGTGAGCTGCTCGACCGCCGTGGTGACGAAGAGGGTGTCGGCATCCGTGGCCTTGAGCTGGGACAACTGGGAGGTCATGTCCTGCGCCGAGGCGTCCATGGTCAGCACGCGGCCCACCTTCACGCCCTTGGCTTCCAGCATGCGCTGGAAGGACTCGGCCGAGCCGCGGCCCCAGTCGTTGTTCACGACCAGCAGATCGGCCTTCTTGATCTTGAGCGGCTCGACATGGCGGGCAAAGCTCTTGGCTTCCATGTCGTTGGTCGGGCAGATGCGAAACACATAGGGGTTGCCCGAGGTCGTGATCTTGTCGGCCCCCGAGGTCTCGACCACCATCGGCACCTTGTATTCCATCAGCTTGGGCATCGCGGCCAGCGTGTAGGTCGAACTCCACGCGCCCATGATGACCGGGACCTTGTCGCGCACGATCAGCTTCTCGGTGGCGTTGGCGGCCTCGGTCGGATTGCTCTTGCTGTCCTCGATCACCAGCTCGATCCTTGCGCCGTTGATGCCGCCCTTCGCATTGATCTCGTCGGCGGCGATCTTCGCGCCGCTCGTCACGAAGTTGCCGGACGCCGCCACGGCGCCGGTGAGCGGCTGGTTGACGCCGATCTTGATGATGTTGGACTGGGCTGCCGCAGCGACGGCGAAACACGCTGCCGCGGCGACCAGGCTCGGTCTCAGCCAGGTTTGCTTCATCTTCCGCTCCTTAGAGAGAGGTGGGGGACGAATCGTCCGGCGGGATGCCGGCGCATTCGAGCTGTCGCGCAATCACTCAAACTATCTATCTAACAATAGGACTACTGTATATCGATGCGTCGTGCACCGACTCATGGTTTTCACCGACGAGCCGTTGTTTGCCTGGGCCCTTACTCGCTGATAAGATACTAATAATAGGACGACCAGCTGATGGCATCATATGATGCCGAGGCACTGATCGCCAGAGCCAGCCCAGGAGAGACATGAGCCAGTTGAGTATTTCGCCGGAAGTGGTCGATGAGCGGACGCTCTCGAAGGCGCACGCCTGCCTGCGCGAAGCGGGTGTGGCGCTGCCGACCCTGAGCCAGCTGGCCGACCCCGAGACGATTCCGCCCGAGCGCCTCGCCGCGCTGGCGCAGGTCGATCCCGGCCAGCCCCACCCGGCCAATTTGTGGCGCGTCCACTGGTTCAACGACGCCGCCGGAAACGCCCCGGCCAGCGTGCCGGGCCACCTGGTGCTGCCCGAGGCGCTGACCGGCGTCAAGACCAGGATCGTCATCGCGCTGGGCGACCGCTTTCCGATGATCGGCGCGCACAAGGTGCTGGCGGCCTACGGCTGTCTGGTGCCGCGCCTGGTCACGGGGCGCTTCGATCCGGGCCGGCACAGGGCCGTGTGGCCGTCGACCGGCAACTACTGCCGCGGCGGCGTCGCCATCTCGCGGATCCTCGGTTGCCGCGGCATCGCGGTGCTGCCCGCCGGCATGAGCAGGGAGCGCTTCGACTGGCTGGAGCGCTGGGTGGCGGCGCCGGAAGACATCGTCCGCACGCCGGGCACGGAAAGCAACGTCAAGGAGATCTACGACCGCTGCGCCGCGCTCGCAGCGGTCCCGGACAACGTGATCCTGAACCAGTTCTCCGAGTTCGGGAACTACATCGTGCACCATCACTGCACCGGCCGAGCGATGGGGCGTCTGTTCGACGCATTGCAGGTCGAAACGCCCGCGCTGCGGCTGGCGGCCTTCGTGTCGGCGACCGGTTCGGCCGGCACCCTTGCCGCCGGCGACTATCTCAAGCAGCGCCACGGCGCGCGCATCGTCGCCGTCGAGGCCAGCGAGTGCCCGACCCTGCTGGAGAACGGCTACGGCGAACACAACATCCAGGGCATCGGCGACAAGCACATTCCGCTGATCCACAACGTCTTGAACACCGACGTCGCCGTCGGCGTGTCGGACCGCAGCTCGGACGCGCTGAACCAGCTGTTCAATTCGGAGGTCGGCAAGCGCTACCTGATGCAGCGCCAGAAGCTCGATCCGGCGTGTGTCGAAGCGCTGGCGGCCATCGGCATCTCGGGCTGGGCCAACGTGGTCGCCGCGATCAAGGTGGCGAAGCACTTCGACCTCGGCGCCGACGACGCCATCGTCACCGTGGCGACCGACAGCGCGCCGATGTACGCCAGCGAACGCCAGCGCTATGTGCAGCGCCACTATGCGCAGGGCTTCGATGAGGTCCATGCCGGCGAACTCTTCGCGCGCCATCTGGGCGGCATCGAGGACGACCACCTGCTGGAACTCACGCATTCGCAGCGCAAGAGGATCTTCAACCTCGGCTATTTCACCTGGGTGGAGCAACAAGGAATTTCCGTGGACCAGTTCGACGCTCGAAAGGACCAGGCCTTCTGGGGTCGCCTGCAAGCGTCGGTGCCGGCCTGGGACGCGCTGGTCGAGGCGTTCAACGGGAAGACAGGGGCACAGCGGTAGTCAACACATCCACAGGATCTGTGGGGAAAGCAGGAGGCAATATGGAAGGTACACCCTATCTCGAACTGAGGAACAAGCTCGCGCAGCGCGACCGGAGCTTGCGAGAGAAAGTCATGTCGCTCGAGGATGCGGCCGCGCTGGTCAACGACGGCGACAAGGTCGGCATCGGCGGCAGCACGCTGTCGCGCACGCCGACGGCGATGATCTGGCAGCTGATCCGCGAGCGCAAGAAACATCTGCAGGTCTCGCGCAGCATCGTCTCGAGCGAGGGCGACCTGCTGTTCGCCTCGGGGGTCTCGGACCACATCATCACCAGCTGGTTCAGCCAGGGCATCGTCTGGGGCATCTCGAAGGTCATGCGCCACTACGTGGAGAGCAAGCAGGCGCGCTACGACGAGTGGAGCCACCTGGCCATGGGCATGCGCTTTCGCGCCGGAGCGATGGGGGTGCCTTTCCTGCCGATGCGCTCGATGCTCGGCTCGGACGTGCTGGAACTGCGGCCCGAAGCCCGGACCATCACCTGTCCCTTCACCCAGGAGGACGTGCTGCTGGTGCCGGCCTTGAATCCCGACGTGGCGATCATCCACGTGCAGCGCTGCGATGCCTACGGCAATGCCCAGATGGACGGCCTGCAGTTCATGGACATCGACCTGGCCATGGCCGCCACCCGCGTGATCCTGACGACCGAGCGGATCGTCTCGAACGACCAGATCCGCCGATCCCCGGACCAGACCAAGATCCCGTTCTTCGCCGTCGACGCCGTGGTCGAGGTGCCCTACGGCTGCGCGCCGCACGAGTGCAGCAACGTCTACGAGCCGCTGTTCAAGCACATGGACTACTACACCTCGCTGGTCAACGCCGACCCGGTGGCCGCCATGCAGGACTACATCGAGCGCTACATCCGGCAGCCGAAGTCGTGGAACGACTATCTGAACCTGCTGGGGCTGGACGAACTGCTGGATGCGGCGCGCCGCGGAAGGAGCATGCTCAATGACTGAGATCGCCGATTGCACCGCCAGCGAGATCCTGGCCGTCATGAGCTCGCGCCTGCTCAACGAAGGGCAGGTCGTCTTCGCCGGGGTGGGCGTGCCGCTCCTGGCCGCGACGCTGGCCCAGGGCCTGCGCTGCCCCGGCCTCACGATTCTGTTCGAGGGCGGCGTGGTGGGCCCGATCATCGAGCCGGGCAAGCTGCCGCCGTCGACCAACGAACAGCGTTGCACCAAGCGAGCCAACATGGTGCTGAGCAGCACCGACGTGCTGCTGCTGCTGCAGCGCGGCCATGTCGACGTCGGCTTCATGGGGGGCGCGCAGATCGACAAGTACGGCAACCTGAATTCGTCCTACATCGGCAACCCGGCCCACCCGAAGACGCGGCTACCGGGCACCGGCGGCGGCAACGACATCTCGAGCCTGACGAACATGATCGTCGCCATGCGCCATGAGCGCCGGCGCTTCGTCGACAAGGTGGATTTCGTCACCAGCCCGGGCTTCCTCGAYGGCGGCAGCAGCCGCCRCGACCGCGGCCTGCTGGCCGGCGGCATGTTCCGGGTGGTGACCGACCTGGGCATCTTCGGCTTCGACGACAAGACCAGGCACATGAAGATCGTCGCGCTGCACCCGGGCGTCACCCTGGAGCAGGTGCAGGACAACACCGGCTTCACGCTGCTGCACGACAAGCACATCGCGACCACCGAGGTCCCGAGCGCGGCCGAACTCGCGGCCCTGCGCAAGCTGGACCCGGACCGGCTCTACATCGCATGACGCGGGTCGAGCATCTGCATTTCGAAGATCGAACCACTGGAGAACATTGATGGCAACCTTGCATGGACAGTTTGGCATTGCAGCGCGCAATTTCACGGCCTTTCCGGAAATCCCGAACGCGGAGGCGCTGGTGCAGTACGGCGTGCGCATGGAGGAACTCGGCTTCGACTCGATCTGGGTCTGGGACCACATCCTGCTCGGCGTCGATCCGCACTTCCCGATCATCGATTCGCTGACGCTGCTGACGGCCATCGCCGCGCGCACCAAGAAGATCAAGCTGTCGACCGGAATCCTGGTGCTGCCGCTGCGCAATCCGGTGGTGCTGGCCAAGCAGCTGTCGAGCATCGACCAGCTGTCCAACGGCCGCCTGCTGATGGCCATGGCCGCCGGCTGGTACAAGCGCGAGTTCGACGCTGTCGGCGTGGCCTACGAGGAGCGCGGCAAGATCATGGACGACAACCTCCAGATCCTCAAGCGCTTCTGGACCGAGGATGTGGTCTCCGGAGACTGGACGCACCACAAGATCCCGGCCGGCGTGATGTTCCCCAAGCCGGTTCAGAATCCCTGCCCGATCCTGATCGGCGGCTATGCCGATCGCGTGCTCAAGCGCGCCGCGGTGGATGGCGACGGCTGGCTCACCTACTTCTACAAGCCGGCGGCGTTCGTCGAGTCCTGGGCGAAGGTGTGCAAGTACGCCGCTGAAGCGGACAAGGATCCGGCCACGCTGATGAACGGCAACCAGCTGCCCATCATGGTGGGGGCCTCGCGCGAAGCCGTGCAGGGCAAGATGATGGAGTGGTTGAATGTCGACTTCGACATCGCCCAGGGCAGCCAGTCGACGATGGACAGCGCCATCATGGGCAATGTCGACGAGTGCGTGGCCCAGCTCAAGGAGCACATCGACGTCGGCGTCCAGAAGCTGGTCTTCGTTCCGTACAAGTACGAGATGGACCAGATCGAGATCATCGCCAAGGAGATCGTTCCGCGCCTGCGTGCCTACGTGGCCGAAAAGAAGCGCTGAAGCCGGCGATGGCAGCGATTCTCGACCGGTCGGCCGCATGCCGCGCGCCGGGGCCGGCCCCTGGGCGGGCGGCCTGGGCCGAAGCGCAGCACGCCCGCGGCAGGCTGACGGCCCGCGAACGCGTCGAGTTGCTGCTCGACGAAGGCTCGTCGACCGAACTGGGGCCCCGCCTGGGCCGCGACGACGCCTGCRGCGGCGACGGCGTGGTCACCGTGCGCGGCACCATCGGCGGCCGCGCCGTGTGCGTGTTCGCCAAGGACATGTCGGTGAGCCGCGGCACACTGGCCGAGGTGCATGCCCGCAAGATAGGGCGGTTGCAGGAACTCGCGCTGGAAGGCCGGGTGCCGATCATCGGAATCTTCGACACGGCCGGTTTGCGGCTTGAAAGCGGCATGGATGCGCTGGCCGGCCACGGCGCCATCGTACGCAACGCCGCAGCCGCTTCCGGCGTCGTTCCGCAGATCTCGCTGATCGTCGGCGGATGTCCCGGCGCCGATGCCTTGCTGCCGCCGCKGTCCGACTTCGTCTTCATGGCCAACGACGACAGCAGCCTGTTCCTCAGCGCACCCGACGTGGTCCAACGGGTGACGGGCGAAGAGGTGAGCGCCGAGCAACTCGGGGGCGCAGGCGTGCACAGAAAGACCTCGTCCCTGGCGGATGGGGCGTTCGACAACGAGGTGCAGGCGATCCGTCGGTTGCGCCGCTTGTTCGGCTTCCTGCCGCTGCACAACCGCGCGGGGCCGACGCAGCGGCGCTGCCTGGATGATGCGGCCCGCGAGGCGCCTGCAC
>NZ_JBFUCI010000311.1:0-7770 GCF_056405335.1 Variovorax sp. P1_H12_2 | reverse complement strand
CGCCTGGAGGGCGAACTGGCCCAGGCCAGGGAAAACGTCGGCGCGCGCGAGGACATCGTGAAGCGCACGACCATCCGGGCGCCGCTCAAGGGCACGGTCAAGAACATCCGCGTGACGACGATCGGCGGCGTGATCCAGCAGGGCGCCGACATCATGGAGATCGTGCCGCTGGAGGATCAGTTGCTGGTCGAGGCCAAGATCAAGCCGTCGGACGTGGCTTTCGTTCGCCCGAACTTGCCGGCCGTCGTGAAGATCTCGGCCTACGACTTTGCCATCTACGGGGGGCTGAAAGGCGAGGTCGAGCACATCAGTCCCGATACCTTGAAGGACGACGAGAAGGCGCGCCAGGGCCGTGCCGACGCCAACTACTATCGCCTGCTGGTGCGCACGGACAAGGCGTCCCTGAGTGCCGGCGGCAAGGACTTCCCGATCATTCCGGGCATGACCGCGACGGTGGAAATTCGTACCGGCGAGAAGACGATCCTCAGCTACCTGCTCAAGCCGGTGCTGAAAGYGCGTGAAGCCTTCAGGGAGAGATAGAAAATGACGACATCCCTGCAGTCAGGCGTCCGTGCGCATCATCCGCCCGGCGCACGCCGTGGGCTCGCGCGCGCCATGATCCTGTTGCCCTTGTGCCTGAGCGCCGAAGCGATGGCGCAGGTCTCCTCGCCGACGGCGCCGCGAGCACTTGAATGGAGCAGCTTTGCCTATGAGGCGCCGGTGGTCGGTGCGCCGAAGATTCCTGCCACCGTCTCCAAGCCACCTGCGCCGGCATCGGCTCCGATGCCGGCGCAGGAGAAGCAGTGGAGGGAGACCGCAGCCGTCCCCATCGCCGGCGGCAGCCAACAGCGGGAGAAAGGCGCGGCGCCGGCCGGCGAGGAGTCCGCCAAGCTTGCACGCGCCACGGCCGCCGGCGAACTCGAGCGCCAAGGCGGCGGCGCTCGCGGCTTCCTCGAGTCGATGGTGGCGAAGGCGCTCGCCTTGAGCCCTGACGTCCGTGAGGCGAGCGCCAAGTGGCAGGCCGCCGAGTTCGACATCGCCGAAGTCAAGGGACAGCGCTGGCCGCAGTTGCAGGTGGGCGTGGCGTCTCCCTCGGCGACTTTCGGCAGCGGCACGGACGACTCCGCCCGCAACGCGATCGGCAATGTCCAGCTCACGACGCCGGTGTATGACTGGGGCCGCCTGAGCCGCTCCATCGACAGCCGCACCGAGACATCGAAGGCGGTGCACGAGCAACTGTTGCAGGTGCGCCAGCAGGTCGCCTTCGACACCCTCAACGCTGTCATCGAGTTGCGGCGTGGCCGCCATGCGATGGCGCTCAGCAAGGCCTACGTGGATCGCATGACCGAGCTGGTCGAGATGCTCAGCGAGATCGTCAAGACCGACCGCGGTCGCGCCAGCGAACTGACTCAGGCCCGCGGGCGCCGCCTGCAGGCGATGGCCAGCCGCGACCTGGTGGCGGCCAAGCTGCGCGAGGTCGAGATCAGTCTGGTCAAGCTGGTCGGCGAGGAGGTGACGCTGCCGCCGGATCTGCAATGGGGCGGTGGTGTCGTGGACGTCCAGGAGGCCTTGTTGGCAGCGCCGGAGCATCCTGCCCTGCGTCAGGCACGGGCCGAGGCGAAGGCCGCCGACCTGTACGCTCAATCGGTGCGGGCTTCGAGGTTGCCGCAGCTGAACTGGGTGGTGTCGAAGACGACGCAGGAGGACAGCCTCGGCAAGAGCCAACCGTGGGCGACGGGACTCTCGATTCAGTGGAACGCCTTCCAGGGCGGATCGGCGAACGCTGCGGAGCGAGCGGCATTCGAGCGCGCCACCGCTGGCGAGGAAAAAGCCCTGGCAGCCACGCGCGACCTGGAATACCGCTTGCGCACGTCGGCCCAGCAACGCGATGCGGCGTTGAGCCGGGCGGTCGAATACACCGAGCTGATCAAGGACTCGGACCGCGTGCGGACCATTTTCTTCGAGCAGTGGTACCACCTCGGCAAGCGGACCTTGCTGGATGTGCTCATCGCCGAGAACGACCACTACAACAACCAGATCGCCCAGGTGACCAGCCGCTTCGACGGCGAGGCGGCCGACCTGCGCATCCGCGCGGATGCGGCGATTCTGCTGCCCTGGCTCTTTGGGACGGCCGATGGCGGGGTGCCCAAGTCGCGGTGAGTGCGAGCGACAGAACGCGCGCGCTCGCTCAGATCCCCCGGGATTCGAGCGTGACGGTACCGCGCGGCGAGTCGAGCACGGCGCGGATGTTCGGCGCGCCGGCGATCGGCGTCAGCCCAGCAAGGCCGATGGCGCCCAACGCGGCGTTGAGATCATCCGCCCGCGGATGCGTGAGGCCGAGCGAGCGCAGCGTGATGCCCGAGTCGGGCATGCTGTCGGTCGGGTGCACGGGCCCCCACTCGATCAGCGTGGGAAGCGTGCCATAGAACAGCCGCTGGCCGTCGTCGCGCACCGTGATCCGCCAGGACAGGCGTCCGGCCGGCGTGTCGCGCGAGGCCTCGAGCACCTGGCCGCGATCGATGCGCTGCCGACCCAGCGCCTGTACGGCGGCGCTGGCGTCGGCGACTTCGGCGACGAAATGCACGAGCCGCGGACCGTCCCGCGCGAGCGCGGCCTGCAGCACGGCATCATCGAGGTCGAACCAACGCCGCGTGGCGGCTGCGCGCCTGGGCGCGGCCCGGGGATCGATCGCGATGATCTCGAAGTAGGCGTGAGGAAAGGCCGCCGTCTCGACCTTCATCAGCCGGTTGTGTGTGCCCATCAGGGGATGCGCGCCGCCCGGCCCGGGCGTGACGCCGAAGCTCGCCTCGCACCAGCGCACGCCTTCGTCGAGACTGCGGGCCGCGATCACGAGGTGGTCGATGCGCGCACGCATGATGGATCGCCCTAGAGCGCCACGCTCCCGTCGATGCAGGTGACCGAATCGCCACCCACCCAGACCAGGCCGTCCGCATCGCGCGTGACATGGACGCGCCCTGCGCGCCCCAGGGTCTGGCCCTGCGCAGCGACGTAGTGTTGCGGCAGGTGGCCGTCGGCGATCAGCCACTGCGCCAGGCTGGCGTTGAAGCTGCCGGTGACCGGGTCCTCCTCGATTCCGACCGGGGCCGCGAAGGCGCGCACCTCGACGTCGGCGGGTGCTTCGTCGGAGCGCGCGAAGGCGCGCGCCTCGCGGTTCGAGCGTGCAATCAACTGGGGCGAATCGCCCGCGGTCGGGATGCCCGCGACACCCACCTTCTGGCCGAGCTCGCGCAGCGCGCGATGGTCGGGCTTGAGCGTGAGCACGGTGTCGGCGTCCTTCAGCAGCAGGCCCAGCCACACGGGGCCGTTGTCGAGCAACTGCGCCGCGACGATCTGCTGGGCCTTGAGACCGAGCGCCGCGGCGATCTTGGCCAGCAGTGTCGGGCTCGGCGCGCTGCGCCGCAGCGGCGGCGAGGAAAAGGCCAGCCGCTCGCCGTCGCGCCGGATCTGCACCAGGCCGACGCCGCACTGCTGGACGATGCGCCCGGCCGCCTTCGGCTTTCCGCCGGCCTGCAGCCAGGCATGGCAGCTTCCGAGCGTGGGGTGGCCGGCGAACGGCAGCTCGCCGCCGGGCGTGAAGATGCGCACGCGGTAGTCGGCCGTCGGCTCGGTGGGCGGCAGCAGGAAGGTGGTTTCCGACAGTTGCGTCCAGGCGGCGAAGCGCTGCATCGCGGCATCGTCGAGACCGGTGCCATCGAGCACGACCGCGAGGGCATTGCCGAAGTAGGGCGTCGACGTGAAGACATCGACTTGCTTGAAGGGGCGGGCTGTCATTGGTTTCATTCGAGAGCGAGGTCGAGCACCCCGCGCGCGCCTGCACGGCTGCGCAGGTCGGCGAACCAGCGCTCGACATGCGGCCAGGCGGGGCGCGTGTATTCCGTCAGCGGCAGGCCGAACCACCGGTGGGCCTCGCAGCCGAGCGGGATGTCGGCCATGGTGAAGGCGTCGCCAAGCATGAAGGCGCGGGTGGCGAGGTGGGCATCGAGCAGGGCGAACAGCGGCTCGGTGGCGTGCACCGAATAGGCGATCACCTCGGACTGGCGCTGCTCGGGCGGCGTGCGGACCCATTGCTTGAAGGCGCCGCCGCTCACCGGGTTCAGCGTCGTCTGCTGCCAGTCCATCCAGCGTTCGGCATCGAAGCGTTCGGCCAGTTTCTCGGGATAGAACTTGCCCATCGAATGCTTGGCGCAGAGGTAGCGCACGATGACGTTCGACTCCCAGAGCGTCACGCGCTCGTCGCCGTCGCCGTCGTCGATGGCCGGGACCATCGCATTCGGATTGAGCTGCAGGTAGTCGGGCGTCTGGACCACACCGAACCGGCCGCCGGCCTCGGTGCGCTGGAAGTCCAGGCCGAGTTCCTGGGCGCACCACACCACCTTGCGAACGTTGATGGAGCTGATGCGCCCCCAGATGTTGAGCATGTCAGAGTCCCTTCGAGGGGCGATCGATCAAGATAAGTCTTACGGCCAGGCCGAACATCACCGTCGCGAGCAGGCCGCGCTGAAAACCCGCGGCACCGCGCCGGCGCTGCAGCCAGCGGCCGATCTGGCCGCTGCATGCACCCAGCACGGTGTTGAAGACGAGGCCAGCCAGCGACAGCGTGATGCCGAGCAGCATCAACTGTAGCGGCACGCTGCCGCGCGAGGGAGCGACGAACTGGGGCAGGAACACCATGAAGAACAGCAGCGCCTTCGGATTCACCAGGTTGTTGAGCCAGGCCATGCGCACCACGCGGGTGAAATCCGCGGCGTCGGCGCGGGCCTGCAGGCGGGCGTCGCCGGAGCGCAGCGCCTGCCAGGCCAGCCACAGCAGATAGAGCGCGCCGGCGTAGCGCAGCAGATCGAAGGAGGGCGGCCATGCGGCCACCAGCGCCGTGATGCCGGTCGCGGCGCACAGCGTGTGCACGAGATCGGCCGCGGCGATGCCGAGGCCGGCGGCGAAGCCCGCGCGCGGCCCCAAGGCGACACCGTGCGACAGCACGAAGGCCATGTTCGGCCCGGGCGAAAGGAACAGGGCCAGCACGGCCAGCAGGAACAGCAGCAGCGTGTGGCCGTCGATCATGGGGGCGTCTGGTACCGGCGAACCTGGCTCAGAGAGGACTCGCGGCCAGCTGGCGCTGGACCTCGGCAGCGGCGTTGTGCGCCATCTGCTCGCGCACGACTTCGGCCAGCGCGGCGATCGCGGTGTCGATCTCGTCGACGCTGGCCGTCACGAAGGACAGCCGCAGCGTGCGCGGATCACCCGCGCCCGCATAGAACGGCGCGCCCGGCACGAAGGCCACGCCGCGCTCCACCGCCTTGGGCAGCAGCGCGACCGTGTCCACGCCTTCGGGCAGGCGGACCCACAGGAACATGCCGCCGGAAGGCTTGGCGAACTCGACCTTGAGCCCCTTCATCTCGCGCGTCAGCGCGGCCAGCATCGCTTCGCACTGGCGCTTGTAGAGCGCGCGGATGGTCGGCACGTGACGGGACAGGAAGCCGTCCCTCATGACCGCGTGCACCATGCGCTGGGTGAAGATCGGCGTGTGCAGGTCGACCGCCTGCTTGGCTTGCAGCAGCTTGGGGAAGACGGCCTTGGGGGCCACCATGAAGCCCAGCCGCAAGCCCGGTGCGAGCACCTTCGAGAACGAGCCGAGGTAGATGCAGCCCTCGGGGTTGCGCGCGGTGAGCGGCGGTGCCGGTGGCTCGTCGAACCACAGTTCGCCGTAGGGGTTGTCCTCGATGATCGGCAGGCCGGCCGCGGCCGCCGCGGCCGACACCGCGGCGCGGCGCTCCTCGGTCATGGTGCGGCCGGTCGGATTCTGGAAATTGGGCAGCAGGTAGATGAAGCGCGCATCGGCGGCCTTGGCGACCAGGTCGGCGACGATGACGCCTTCGCTGTCGCTGGCCACGCTGACCGGCTCGGGCTCCATCGGCGCGAAGGCCTGCAGCGCGCCGAGGTAGGTCGGCGTCTCGACCAGCACGCGGCTGCCCGGATCGAGCAGCACCTTGGCGACCAGGTCCAGACCCTGCTGCGAGCCGGTGGTGATCAGTACCTGGGCCGGGTCGACCGGCCAGGGCAGCATCGCCGCCACCGCTTCGCGCAGCGGGCCGTAGCCTTCGCTGGCGGCGTACTGCAGCGCGGCCGGGCCGTCGTTGCGCAGCACGTCGGCGCAGGCTTCGGCGAAGGCGCTGATCGGAAAGGTCTTGGGCGAGGGCAGGCCGCCGGCCAGGCTGATGATGCCGGGACGCTCGGTGACCTTGAGGATTTCACGAAGCACCGAAGGATTCATCTTTTCGGCGCGGGCGGCGAGTTTCCATTTCATGACGGGTTCCTTGAGGATCTGTGCGGGTGTCTATCGGGTGGCCGTCGCGACGACGACCGGGAGGCGCGGCTGGGAGAGTTTCTTGCCCAGGACCACGGTGGCAACCACGGCCGCCGCGAAGCCGAGCGTGACGATGTCGAGGGGCTCGCCGAGCAACGGTACCGCAGCCAGGATCGAAAGAAAAGGCTGCAGCAGCTGGGTCTGGCTCACGCGCAGCGCGCCGCCCATCGCGAGACCGCGATACCAGGCGAAGAACCCGATCCACATCGAGAACACGCCGACATAGACGAAGCCGACCCAGGCCGAGGCGGCGACCGGCTGCTGCGGCCAGAGCCACAACGTGCCCGGCAGCGTGACCGGCAGCGCCAGCACGCAGACCCAGCAGATCACCCGCTCGGCGCCGAGCGCCGGCGTGACCTGCGCGCCATAGATGTAGCCCAGCGAGGCCGCGAAGACGGCGCCCACCAGCAGCACGTCGGCCCATTCGAAACCGAAGCCGCCCCGGCTGTCGGCGCGCAGCAGCGAAAACGCGATGACCAGCAGGCTGCCGGCGACGGCGCAGAGCCAGAAGCCCAGGCGCGCCCGCTGGTGCAGCACCCAGGCCGCGCAGGCCGCGGTCACCAGGGGCAGCAGCGCGGTGATCACCGCGGCGTGGCTGGCGGTGACCACGCGCAGCGCGTAGGCCAGCAGCAAGGGGTAACCGACCGCGTTGCCGAGCACGGCCATGCCCAGCGGCCTCCAGTGCCGGCGCTGCGGCCTCGGCGAGCGCGTGGCGAGCAGGAAGGCCATCGACAGCACGCCGGCCAGCGCCGCCCGCCCGAGCGTGACGAACCAGGGCGACAGCTGCGGCGCGGCCTGCGTTCCGGTGGCCAGCCGGGTCATCGGCAGCGTGACCGCGAAGAAGGCGACGCCGAGCACGCCGAGCCACATGCCGAGGGTCTCGTCCTTGATCTTCATACGCCCACCATCCACCAGGCGGTGAGCGCCAGCACGGCCGCCATGGCGCGGTTGAACCACAGCAGGCGCCGGCCCTGGGCGAGCCAGTTGCGCAGCAGCGCGCCGGCCAGGGCATAGGCGAAGTTGCTCGCGAAGGCATAGACCAGCATCACGGGCGCGACGATTGCGAAACGCCGCAACGCATCGGGTTGGCCGGCGATCCAGCCCGCCACCAGCGTCAGCGCCAGCAGCCAGGCCTTGATGTTGAGGAACTGCAGCATCACGCCCTGCCGAAAGCCGACCCGCAGCTGCGCGCCGTCGGCCTGGCCGAGCGAGCCGCTGCCGCTGAGCTTCCAGGCCAGCCAGAGCAGGTAGGCGATGCCGAGCGCCTTGATGACCCCGCGCAGCGAGGGCGCCGCGACCACCAGCGCGCCGACGCCGGCCGCGCACAGCGCGAGCAGCAGGCTCCAGCCGACCGGCACGGCCCACACGAAGCGCATGGCGTGCGGCAG
>NZ_JBFUCI010000310.1:0-7773 GCF_056405335.1 Variovorax sp. P1_H12_2 | reverse complement strand
ATCCTCACCAAGTCGGTCAAGACCATCGTCGACCAGGTCGACGCCATGAAGCGCCTGGTGAACGAGTTCCGCGACTACGCGCGGCTGCCGGCGGCCGACCTCCGGCCGGTCGATCTGAACCTGCTGGTGACCGAGGTGATGCACCTCTATCCGCCCGAACACGCCGCCGTCGCGCTCAAGGCCGAGCTCGACGAGCGCTGCCCGCCGATCCGCGCCGACGAACAGCAGATCCGGCAAGTCATTCACAACCTGTTGCAAAACGCCCAGGATGCGGCAGAGGCCAATGCCGGGCGCACCGGGCAGGGCGGCGAGGTCGTGATCCGCACCCGGTTGGGCGAATCGGGGCAGCGGGTGCGACTCACGGTGCAGGACAGCGGCCCGGGCTTCGCCGACAACATCCTCAAGCGGGCCTTCGAGCCCTATGTGACGACCAAGGCGAAGGGCACCGGGCTGGGCCTGGCGGTGGTGAAGAAAATCGCCGACGAACACGGGGCCCGGATCGAACTTTCGAACCGCATCGTCGACGGGGCTGTGGCTGGCGCGCAAGTCTCGTTATCATTCGCGCTTGCAGCGAAGCCGCAGGGAGCGGTTGCTCACACCGAAGATTCGAAGTCATCCATCATCTGAGCGCTTGCCGGCGCGCGGCAAATGGACCGGCAAACGGACCGATCACTCAAAATACAAACGCGCACAACTCAAGCACACATGGCAAACATCCTCGTGGTCGACGACGAGCTGGGCATCCGGGACCTGCTCTTCGAAATTCTCAATGACGAAGGCCACAACGTGGAGCTCGCCGAGAACGCGGCCGAAGCGCGGGCCGCGCGACAGCGGGCCCGGCCCGACCTCGTCCTGCTCGACATCTGGATGCCCGACACCGACGGCGTGACGCTGCTCAAGGAATGGTCGACGGCAGGCCTCCTCAGCATGCCGGTGGTCATGATGAGCGGCCACGCGACGATCGACACGGCGGTCGATGCCACGCGCATCGGCGCCTTCGCCTTCCTCGAGAAGCCCATCACCTTGCAGAAGCTGCTGAAGGCGGTCGAGCAGGGGCTGGCGCGCGAAAGCGCGCGCCGTGCTGCCGCCAGCGTGGTGCCGCCGGCGAGCAGCTTCGCCGCCGTGGTGACCACCGTCGGCGACAGCGCCCTGGTGCCGGCACCGCCGCAGCTGCAGGCCGCGGATCTGGGCCCGCAGTCAACGCAAAGCTTTGACCTCGATCGCCCGCTGCGCGACGCGCGCGACGGCTTCGAGAAGGCGTACTTCGAATTTCACCTCGCGATGGAGAACGGCTCSATGACCCGCGTGGCCGAGAAGACCGGSCTSGAACGCACCCACCTSTAYCGMAARCTCAAGCARCTCGGCGTCGATCTTTCACGAGGCCGCCGAAGCGCTGTATAATCGCGGGCTGCACACCAAGGCCCGGTAGCTCAGTTGGTAGAGCAGCGGATTGAAAATCCGCGTGTCGGTGGTTCGATTCCGCCCCAGGCCACCAAATTCCAAGCGCCCCAGCGCCCGTTTCGGGTTCTGGGGCGTTTTTGCATCTGGCATCTGGCAACTGGCAACTGCTTCTCTACCCAAGCCCATCAACCCAGCGGATTGAGCAGTTTCTCCATCTGCGAGAACTCCCGCACGACGAAGTCCACCAGGGCGCGAACGCGCGGAGTGTCGCGCATGTCCGAGTGAAAGCCGACCCGCACCGCGCGTACCGGCATGGGATGCGACACCTCGACGCGACGCAGTGCGGAATCGCCTTCCGCCATGAAGCACGGCAACACGGCCATGGCCGCGCCGCTACGCACGGCGGCGAGGTGGGAGCGCAGGCCATTGGCATGAAGCACCGTGCGCGCCCGGTGTGCCAACGCGGGCAGCCAGGCTTCGTGGGGCACTTCCCCCGCTGCCCGGTCCAGAAGTACCAACAAGTGGCCGCTGAAGCCCTCGGTGGCTTCAGGCTGCCCATGCCGTTCCAGATAGCTCTTGGATGCGTACAGCGCGTACGCGACTTCGCCGACGCGGCGCTCCACCAGATTTTCCTGCGCGAATGAGCCGAAACGGAAGGCCAGGTCCGCTTCGCGACGGGCCAGGTTGAACACCTTCGTGTCGTTGACCAGTTCGATCACCAGCCCGGAATGCAATGCACCGAAGCGCGCCAGCATCGGCGCGATCACCTCATCGCCGAGCCAGTCCAGGCTCGTCACCAGGATCTCTCCGCTCAGGCCGGTATCACGCGCGGCAACCTGTCGCTGCACCGACAGCGCTCCCGCGTCCATCTGTTCCAGGCCATCGACCAGGGATTGGCCCAGCGCGGTGAAGCGCAAGCCGCCCGCGTCGCGGTCGAACAGTTTCGCGTCCAGGCGCCGCTCCAGGGATTCGAGCCGCCTGCTCACCGTGGGCTGTGTCGTGCCGAGTGTGCGCGCTGCCGCGCTCAAGGTGCCATTGCGGGCGATGGCCAGCACCACCTTCAGATCATCCCAGTCAATCGTCATCGGGCCGAGCCTGTTCCATGCGTTTTCGAATGACGGGCATGCCAGATCGATGACTGCATTGGCCCGCGGCGCATCCTAGACTGTCACACGCTTTCTCCACCAGTCAAGTCTCCGGCCACGAGGGCACTCGTGCGCCACCTTGCACTTCCGGAAATCGACGACATGCTCCAGATCGACCACCTCATCCTGCGCGTCAGCGATGCGAAGGCGTCCGTGCAGTTCTACCAAAGGCTGCTCGGCCTGCACCACGACGGTGGCGCAGCGCCATTCGAAGTGCTTCGCGTGAACGACGACAGCACGCTCGACCTGCTGGCCGAGCCGCCGAAGGACCCCGTCCATCTGGCCTTTTGCCTGGACCGGCACGCCTTCGAAGGCGTCCGCGAACGGCTGCAGGCCATGGGCGTTCCTTTCGGTGGCGATCCGTTCGTCCGGGATGGCCGATCCGCCTCGCAATTCGGCGCCCGTGGCTGGGCGGAGGCGCTGTATTTCTCCGATCCCGATCGCCACAACATCGAGGTGCGCACTCATGATCAACGCTAATGCCCGGACCCCTGCCAGAGGCGCCGCGCTCCCTGTGTTCACAGACCTGCGCGGCAAGGTGGCGGTTGTGACTGGAGGTTCGCGCGGCATCGGCGCTGCGACGTGCCTCTCTCTGGCCCGCAACGGCGTGCGGCTGGCGATCAATGGACGCGATCCTGCGGCGTTGCAGGCCAGTGTGGCGGCCGCGCAAGCCGCGGGCGGGGAAGCGATTGGCCTGGAGGCCGACTGTTCGGATCTCGTGCAGGTCCAGCGCATGCAGGCCCGCGTGGAAGCGCATTTCGGCCCGCCGGACTTCGTTCTCGCCTTCGCGGGAGGCGGCACGGGACGGCCCGTCCCGGTGCAGGACATCACCGAGCAGGACTGGCGCTCCAGCATCGACAACAACCTCACTTCGACGTTCTTTGCCCTCCGGTGTTTCCTGCCCGGCATGCTGGCGCGTGGCAGTGGTGGCATTCTGACCATGGCCTCTGCAGGCGCCCGCGTGGCATCAGGAGCGCCAGCAGGATACGGTGCGGCAAAGGCCGGGGTCATCATGCTGACCCGCCACCTGGCCCAGGAAGTAGGTCCCCGGGGATTGCGCGTCAACTGCGTTTCACCCTCGGCGGTGTTGACGGAACGCACTCGGGCAACGCTTTCGCCCGAGCGGCAGACGCGAATGCTGGAGGGCTTTCCGCTCGGGCGCCTGGGCACGCCGGAAGACGTGGCTGCCGCCTCGCTGTTCCTGCTCAGCGACGCGTCCGCGTGGGTCACCGGCGTGGTGCTTGATGTCGCGGGAGGCCGGGTGATGGTGTGATGACCCGCCAGGCCGCTGCGATGCGCGTAGCCTGATGGCAGAGCGCCTGCCGAAGGGGGCCCGCCTGAACCGGCGCCGCCCCGGTCGGCCGACCCGAGTCCCGTCGCGTTCACCCATTGAACCGAGGAAGAACGAAATGCCCTACGACACCGAACACCCCGAAGGCGGCGTGCCCGTCAAGATGTGGACGCGCGGCGTGCCGGTCGAAGATGAAGCGAAGAAGCAGCTCTTCAACGCAGCGCGCCTGCCGGTCGTGTTCAGGCACATCGCGGCCATGCCCGACGTGCACCTGGGCATCGGCGCGACCGTGGGCTCGGTGATCCCGACCCTGCGCGCGATCATTCCGGCGGCCGTCGGCGTGGACATCGGTTGCGGGATGATGGCCTGCAAGACCACGCTGCATGCGAACGACCTGCCCGACAACCTCGGGCCGCTGCGCGCGGCGATCGAGCGCGCGGTGCCGCACGGCGCGTCGCCGCGCCACCGCGGCCGCGATCAAGGCAGCTGGGAGAACCCGCCCGATGCGGTCGATCAGGCCTGGGCGACGCTGGCGGACGAGTTCGACGCGCTGTGCGAGCTGCACCCGCGCCTCAGGAACACGAACAACCGCAAGCATCTGGGAACGCTCGGCAGCGGCAACCACTTCATCGAGGTCTGCCTCGACGAAGCCGGCGCCGTGTGGCTCATGCTGCACTCGGGTTCGCGCGGCGTGGGCAACGCGATCGGCACGCACTTCATCGCGCTCGCGAAGAAGGACGCCGAACGGCACCAGCGCCATCTGCCCGACCAGGACCTCGCGTACTTCGAGGAGGGGGCTCAGTATTTCGGCGACTACGTGCGCGGCGTGGGCTGGGCCCAGCGGTTCGCGGCGCGCAACCGCGAAGTGATGATGGCCAACCTGATCGCGACCGTGCGCAAGGTGATCGCCAAGCCCTTCGAGTCGCACGTCGAGGCGGTGAACTGCCACCACAACTACGTGCAGCAGGAACGCCACTTCGGCGAGGACGTGTTCGTGACCCGCAAGGGCGCGGTCAGCGCGAAGCGCGGCGAGCTGGGCATCATCCCGGGCAGCATGGGAGCGCGCAGCTTCATCGTGCGCGGCCTCGGCAATCCCGAGAGCTTCGAGAGTTGCTCCCACGGCGCCGGCCGCGTGATGAGCCGCACGAAGGCGAAGAAGCTGTTCACCGTCGATGACCAGGTCAAGGCCACCGAAGGCGTCGAGTGCCGCAAGGACAAGGACGTGATCGACGAGATCCCGATGGCCTACAAGGACATCGACGCGGTCATGGCGGCGCAGAAGGACCTGGTCGAGGTCGTCCACACCTTGAAGCAGGTGGTGTGCGTGAAAGGATGAGCGTCAAGCGCTGCTACGAAGTCGCCGGGCCGTCGCCGGGGGAAATGACGCGCAGCACATCGCGCGCGATCGATTCCATCCATCGCTGGTCGCTCTTCAACGCCGGGTCCGCGAAGGCCTTCTCGAAGGTAGGGCGGACCATCTTCGCGTAGTTCAAGGTGCCGAGAATGATCGTGAGGATGACGACGGCGGGAAGGTCGCGGCGAACCAGGCCGGCGGATTGCGCATCGTCCAGCAGCTGCAGGCTGCCCGCCAGGAAAGCTTCGAGCGGCCTCGCTTGCGCCACCTGGATCCGCTCGGAGTTGTCGAGCAGCTCGCGCGTGATGAGCTTGAATCCCGTCGGCCTCGCCTGCATCCATTCGACCTGAAGTTCGACAAAGGCTTGCAAGCGCTCCTGCAGGCTGCCGGCCGATTCGAAGCGCTTGTTGAGGCGCTCCATCAGTTCTTCGGCCTGCTGTTCGAGGACGGCCCGGTACAGCTCCTCCTTGCTCGGGAAGTGGTGGAGCAGCCCGGGATTTCCGACATCGCATTCGCGCGCGATGGCCGACAGCGACCCGCCTTGAAATCCATGCTCGGCAAAGTGATGCTCCGCGCGGTCGAGGATGATTTCTTTGCGGGACTTCGGTTTGCTGGGCATCTCGCGATTGTAGGAAGGGGCGCTCAGTGGATCGCCCGCTCATGCCCGACCCAATAGGTCGCGCGCAGCTCCCGCTTGAGCAGCTTGCCCGACTCCGTGCGCGGAAGCGCCGCGACGAAGTCGACCGTCTTCGGGCACTTGAAGTGGGCGATGTGGGCCCGCATGAAGTGGATCAGGTCGGCCTCGCTGGCCGACGTGCCCGGGCGCAGGACCACGCAGGCCTTGACGGATTCGCCCCATACGGGATCGGGGACCCCGATCACTGCGCCGTCGGCCACGTCCGGGTGTTTCATCAGGGTGTTCTCGACCTCCGCCGGATAGATGTTCTCGCCGCCGGAGACGATCATGTCCTTGATCCGATCGCTCAGGTAGAGATAGCCGCCCTTCAGGTAGCCGGCATCGCCGGAGCGGAACCAACCGCCCGAAGCATCGCGCCCTTCCGGAAACGCCTCCCGCGTGGACTCCGGCTTCCCCCAGTACTCCTTGAAGTTCCGATCGCTGCGGATCCAGACCTCTCCCACGCGCCCCTCTTCCATGTCGGTCAGTGCGACGGGATCGACGACCCGCAGTTCCACGCGAGGCATCGGTCGGCCCGCCGAGCGCAGCAGTTCGGCGCCGCGTCGATGGTCTTCGGGCGTCAGGGTGGTGACCACGCCCGACACCTCCGTCAGGCCGTAGATCTGGGAGAAGTCGCAATCGAAGACTTCCATCGCCGCGCGAAGCACGGGCTCGGTGATGGGAGACCCGGCGTACGCCATGAGCTTGAGACTGCCGAAATCAAATTCGCGCGCAGAGGGCTGCGACAGCAGGAAGCTGATCATCGCGGGCACCACGAGCACATGCGTGATCTTCTGGCTCGACAGCGCCGAGAGGTACTCCTTCGGATTGAACTCCTTGAACGTCACGCATCGGCAGCCTGCGTAGATCGGGAACAGAAGCAGCAGCATCCCTGCGATATGGAAGGTCGGCAGCGCATGCCCCAGCGTGGCGTTCTGGTCGAGTTTCCAGGCCTCCGAGGTCACCTGACAGGCGGAAAGCAGGCCGCGATGCGTCAGCACGACCCCCTTGGGGCGGCCTGTGGTGCCCGATGAATGGATATGGAGCGCCWCGTCCTCGAGCGCGATCGCGCGGTCCGCGGTACGGTCGTCGAAGCTCGCGTACCAGGTATCGAGCCGCAAGTGATCGCCGGTCGCGCCATCGACCACGAAGGCGCTGACGCCGCATTGCGCGACGACGTCCGACACGCGGGCCAGAATCTCCGCATCCGCGACCAGCACTCGCGCACCGGAGTCCTCGAGAATGAACTTGATCTCGTCCGGCGCGAGGCGCCAGTTGATCGGGACGCAGACCGCGCCGATCTTCATGGCCGCGAACACGAGAAGGGCACAGTCTTCGGGGCTTCTGGTCAGGATCGCGATGCGGCTGCCGGGCCCCATGTCGAGCGAACGCAGTGCATTCGCGAGTTTGCTCGTGCGCCGGTCGATCTCGGCGAAGGTGACGGACTGCGCGCCGGATGCGAACACCGTCGCGTCCGGCGTTTCACGCGCCCTTCGGGCCAGGCCATCGATCAGATTCGTTTCATTCATGTCTTGTCTCCTTGTTTTGTATTCGTGCGACGCGCAGCCACCCGTCGACCGGGTCGCCGGCTTTGCATCGCTGATGAAGCGCTTGGCGCTCAGCGCCCGGCTTGCAGGTCGGCCATTTGCTGCTGGAGCTGCGAATGAAAGCGCGGCGCGCTGTATTCGAAAGTGCCGAAGGTGAGCACTTCATTGGCGCCGGACGCCAGGCCCCTTTGAATCGATTCGGCCAGTTCGTAGTCTTCCGCCAGGGTGCGGCGATACAGGTCGACGTTGGCTTGCCAGTACGCCGTCGCCTTGTCCGAAGCCGGCGCTTCTGGAATCAGCGTGAGCTCATGCACGCGCGTCCGGGTGGCGCTGAGGGGCTCGAGGCTGCTGAGTTGCGC
>NZ_JBFUCI010000309.1:0-7806 GCF_056405335.1 Variovorax sp. P1_H12_2 | reverse complement strand
GTCCCATGCCCCCGTAGGTTGTCATCGGCACCGGGAAAGCAACGTAGAGCGCCCCCGCGATTGCCGCGCCTGCAACAACCAGCACGCCGATGATGGTGACTGTCTTTTTCATGCTTCTAACCCTATGTAGGAGGGAAGACGGTGTGGAACTCGAGCACGTAGCAATCGAGGGCGATGGGCAGGTCGCATCGAGGGATCCTGTTCCCGCATGAAAGATTTTGGAAGCAGGGCCTCCGAAAGCGCAATCCCGACAGCCACGTATGTCCACGTACGTGGCAAGCCCATCCGAGAGCGCTGCGACACAGGGCCTTCCTCAGCCCCCGGTGCCGCGCGAGCTCTTCATTCGTGCGGCGACCGCTCGCTCCTTCGCGTACTCTTCGCGGCAGGCGTTCGCATAGTCCGCCGGGCCGAGGTAGGCGATCTCCTGGTCGTACCTTGCCAGGTCTTCGGCGAACTGTGGGTTGAACAGGGCTTTCTTGAAGGCGCCATGCAGCACGTCCAGTACGTCGACTGGCAATCCGCGCGGGCCGGCCAGCCCATAGGGCGACATCGCCACGATGTCGAAGCCAAGTTCGCGCAATGTCGGCACCTGCGGCCAGCGCCCGGAGCGCCGCGCCCCCAAGGTCGCGAGCAGACGCAGGCGTCCCGCATCGACCTCCGGCGCGAAACCGGTGGAACTGACCCCCACCATCACCTGGCCCGACGCCACGCCCAGGGTCAGCTCGGCGGTGCCCTTGTATGGCACATGGATGTAGCTCAGCCCGCGCTCGGTGAACAGCGCCTCGAGCACGAGATGCGGCGTGGTGCCGACGCCATTGGTGGCGATGCTCAACTCGCCCGGCCGTGCGCGTGCGAAGTCGAACAGCTGGCCGAGCGAGCGCAGCGGGCTGGCAGCGCGCACCAGCACCCCGAATGTGACGCCCGAAATCTGGATGATGGGCGTGACGTCTCGCACCGGATCCCACAGCACCTTTTGCATGAACGGCGCGCGAAAGACCGGCTGCGGCATCTGCGCAATGGTGTAGCCGTTGGCTTCGGCCTGCTGCAGGATCGGCATCGCCAGCGTGCCGCCGGCGCCGGGGCGGTTCGCCACCACCACGGGCTGGCCGAGCGCCGGCGCGGCGAGTTCGGCCAGGAGCCGCAACGACAGGTCGGTCGCGCCACCCGCCGCCCATGGCACCCACAGCATGATCGGCCGCGAAGGAAAGGCTTCGGCTGCCAGCGCATGCGGCAGAGGTCCCGCAGTCAGCGCCAGCGCGGCCGCACGTCCCAGCCAGCGGCGGCGACCGGTGTTCATGCCGCACCTCCACCGCGCTTCGTCAATCCACCAAAACCGCGCTGCGGGTCGTAGCCCCAGCAGGCCAGCATGAAGAAGACCGCCAGGCAACCGAGCACGATCCACGGGGCCTCGCCGGGATCTTTGCCATACAACGCAAACCGGATCCATTCGACGGCGTGGGTGAACGGGTTGAAGCGGGCCAGCTGATAGACCCATCCGGCGCCCGACTCGCGCAGCTTCCACAGTGGGTAAAGCGCGGTGGACATGAAGTACATCGGAAAGATCACGAAGTTCATCGTGCCGGCAAAGTTCTCCAGCTGCTTGATGTACACCGACAGCAGCAGACCGAGCGCGCCCAGCATCAGCGCCCCGCAGACCAGCGCCAGCAAGGCATGCAGCCCGCCCAGCGAAAGCAGCGGCAGGTCGGTGCCGACCAAGGTCGCGACGATCACGAAGGCAAGGGCCTGCAACACCGACAGCAGGGCCGTCGCGCAGAGCTTGCAAAACAGCAGCCATGCGCGCGGCAAGGGTGCGGTGAGCAGCAGCCGCATCAGACCCATCTCGCGGTCGTAGACCATCGCGAGCGACGACTGCATCCCGTTGAACAGCAGCACCATGCCCACCAGGCCCGGCGCGATGTAGACGTCATAGGGGATGTAGGTGTCGTAGGGCTCGACGATCGCGACGCCGAACACGTTGCGAAAGCCCGCCGCGAACACCGCCAGCCACAACAAGGGGCGCACCAGCGCCGACACCAGCCGGCCGGTCTGCTGCGAGAACTTGAACAGTTCGCGCATGACGATCGCCTGCATGGCCTGCAGCGCATGCGCGACGCCGCGGCGCGGTGCAAGTTCCGCCGCGCCGGCTTCGACGGGGGTCATCGCGTCGTCGTGCATCGCTTCTCCGGGGCGTCCGCGCCCAGTGTATCCAGCACGTTGCTCGGATGCAGCAGGCCATCGACCGGCGCCTGCGAAATCACGCCCTGGCCGTCGGTGAGCAGGACGGTCTGGCGCAACTGCCCATCCCAGGGACGAAAGGTGAGATTCGTGCCCTTGGAACCATCGAGCGGCGTCTTGGCGAGCGCCTGCGCCCAACTGGCGGCGGGCCCTTTCGGTGCCGCGATGGCGGCCGCCACCAGCGCCTTGCCCGCCATCCACGCCGCCCAGTCGCTCGCGGCCATGGGCCGGCCGGCCGCCTTGGCGAAGCGGCGCGACACTTGCGGCGCGCCGTAGCGCTCGAACTGTGCATGCCAGGCCAGCGCCACCAGCCCCGCATCACCCACCACCGGACGAGGCAACACGATCCGGTACGGCAAGCCGCGCGCAAATTCGCCGTCGCTGTCGAGCACCCAGACGGCGTCGTAGGTGCTGCCGGCCGTCAGCAGCAGCGGATTGGCCAGGTCGCGCTCCCGCGGGTCGCCAGAAAGCTTGAAGGGCCGCATCGCGACCACCTGCAAGCCATAGCGCTTGATCGAAGCCTGCGCCGTGGCAGCGCGCAACTGGTCCTGCGCACTCGGACCCACGAGCAGCAGCAATTTGCTCCACTTGCGCGACACGAGCGTTTGCGCCAATGCGTCGGCGCGCATGCGCTCGCTCGGAAGGATGTGGAACAGGCGGGCCCGGCAGTCCTGTTCGCGCAGGCGGTCGGCGGCCTCGCCGATGTTGATCACCGGCAGCTTCACGGCATCGACCACGGCCAGCGTCCAATCCGCGGGAAGATCCGTCACGAGCACGGCGGCGCCGGACTTTTCGGCCGCCTGCGCGGCCGCGCGTGCGGCCTCCGGCGAGCCGGCGGACTGCTTGGCCAGCGTGACGGCCGCATCGACGGCGTCGAGTTCGAACTGGCCTTCGTCCAGCGCGACCTGCAAGCCGTCACTCGCAGGGCCCTCAGGGTGGCCCAGGAAATGGCGCTCAACGCGCGACCGTTCGAGCCGCGCGTCGGGACTGGGCGAGATCAGCGTCGCCTTCAATGGCGTGACGGCACCCGTCGGCTGTCCGCTCGACGCCGGCCCCGCAAGCAGCAGCGACACGCCGACGCAGCAGGCGCACCACTTCATTCGACCACCACCAGGCCGTAAGGCACACGGCCGACGGGGATGCTCTTGATCGGCCTGGCCGCCGCGACATCGACCACGGTGACGTCGTCGCTCAAGCCGTTGACCACATACAGCCGGGCTTCGGCCTTGTCGAGCGTGACGTTCCACGCGCGCTTGCCGACCAGGACGAGATTCGTGACCTTTCGCTGCGGCACGTCGACGAACGCGACGTGGTTGGCCCTTCCCAGCGCCACGAAGGCGCGTTTGCCGTCGCGCGAGATCTGGATGCCCACCGGCGTGATGTCTTCGCTGCGCGCGCCCTTGACTTCGAACTTCAGGCTGCCGACCACATGGCGGGTGGCCGTATCGATGATGCTGACGCTGGCGTCGAGTTCGTTGGTGACCCACAGTTCCTTGCCGTCGGGCGTGAAGGCCATGCGGCGCGGCCGCTTGCCGACTTTCACGTTCTTGACGATGGCACCGCTGGCGACGTCGATCACGTGCACGAGACTGGCGACTTCGGAAGTCACGTACAGCGTCTTGCCGTCTGCGCTGACCTTCACGCCTTCGGGTTCCTTGCCGACCTTGATCGACTTGAGCACTTTGCCGTTCGCCGCATCGATGAAGCTGACCGCGCCTTCGTCCTCGTTGGAGACATAGATGGTCTTGCCGTCCGGCGACAGGTCGAAGGCCTCGGGCTCGTCGCCCAGCGGGATGCGGCGCAGCGACTTGCCCGTCGCCGGGTCGATCACATCGGCGGCGTTCGACTCGCTGCAGGCGAGCATGATCAGGTGATCCGCCGTGAGCTGGATGTGCCGTCCCCGATTGCAGGTCGGGATGGTGCCCTTGACGCTGAGGGTGGCCAGGTCGATCAGCGTGATCGCCTGGTCTTTCTCGCTCGATACATAGGCGGTGCCTTGCGCCACCGCGGCCATGCCGACGCACAAGCCCGACAGGGCCGCAACCGAACGAGCCACACGCTTCAGGACACGGGCAACTTCATTCATATCGATGTCTCTCCTGTGTGATTCAGCTTTGCGTTCAACTCGTGCGCGCGATGAAGCCTGCTTCAAGCGTCGACTCCCCTAGCGCTCGCGTCACCTCGACGGGCGTGCCGTCGGCCAGGAGTTCTCCCTTGTGCAGCACCAGTACCCGGTCGGCGCCTTCGGCCTCCTCCACCCGGTGCGTCGCCCACAGAACGCAGACGCCGCGCTCCTGCACGTTCGCATGCAGGGCAAGCATCAGGTCCTGGCGTGACTTGGGATCCAGGCCGACCGTGGCTTCATCCATCAGCAGCACGGTGGGTCGATGCAGCAACGCGCGCACGAGTTCGACCTTGCGTCGATTGCCGCCGGACAGTTCACGCACCTTGCGATCGAGGTCGGCGTCGATGCCGAGCTGGGCACAGGTCGCCGCGACGCGAGACGCCGCCAGCCGCCGCGGCAGGCCGTGCAGGTCGGCCTGGAAGAGCAGGTTCCGGCGGATGCTGAGATCCAGATCGAGCGACACCTGCTGGAACACGACGCCGATGTGGCGCAACGCCGCCGTCGCGGATCGAGCGAGCGAATGACCGGCCACTTCGACCTCGCCCTCGTCGGCCGCAAACAGCCCGGTGAGCACCTGGAACAGTGTCGACTTGCCTGCGCCATTGGGCCCCAGCAGGGCCACGAACTGCCCTGCCGCCAGCGTCAGCGAAAGGTCCTTCAACGCCGTCCGCGCGCCGTAGCGCTTGGTCAGGCCGGTGGTCCGCAGCATGGCCGTCGATGGGAGCGCCTGTGGCATGAATCCGCTGCGCTGGCCCATTCGTCACCGGTAGCCGCCGCGGACCTTGCCGCGGAACACCCAGTAGACGCCGAAGGTGTAGATCGCGATCACCGGCAGTACCACCACGCCGCCGTAGAACAGGAACCGAAGCGACGCCTCCGGCGCCGCCGCACTGGCCACGGTGACCGCGTACGGCACCATGTAGGGCYAGAACATCACGCCGAGTGCCAGGTACGCCGCCGCGATGAACACCACGGTCAGCGCGTACGCGACGCCATCGCGGCGCGCGCGAGCGCCCGCCACCACGCCGACCAATGAGGCGGTCGCCACCGCGACGAAGGCCCATCCCCAGGGCCGATCCTTGAAATGGCTCTGGGCGATTGCGCCAGTGTCGACCGTCAATGACACGGCGAACGCGAGGCCGAGCACCAGGAAGACGGCTGCCGCAAGCCATGGGATGCGCCGATAGGCCCAGTCGCGCAGATCGCCTTCGCTCTTGAGCACGATCCAGCCCGCGCCCAGCAGCGCGTAGCCGAAGACGAGGCCGATGCCGGTCAGCACCGAGAACGGATGCAGCCATTCGAACGAGGTGCCGGCGTACTGGTCGTTCGCCACCGGAAGGCCGCGCATCAATGCGCCCACGGCGGCGCCCTGCACGAAGGCGACCACCGTCGACCCGAGAAAGAACCCCGCATCCCACAGCCAGCGCGTCTTCACGCTGCGATAGCGGAACTCGAAGGCAACGCCGCGAAAGATGAGGCCGACGAGCAGCAGCAGGACGGGCAGGTAGAACGCGCCCAGGAACACCGCATACACCACCGGGAAGGTCGCGAACAGGCTGGCGCCGATGATCACCAGCCAGGTCTCGTTGCCGTCCCAGAACGGCGCGATGGTGCCCATCATGTTCAGGCGATGGTTCTCCTCGCGCGTGGTGCCGTAGAGGATGCCGACGCCGAGGTCGAAGCCATCCAGGATCACGTAGACCAGGATCGAGATGGCGATGACCGCCGCCCAGAAAAGCGCCATGTCGCTGGGCACGGCCGGGCTCACTGCGTGCCTCCGGATCCGCCAACGGGCGGGGCGTCCGTGCGCGCGCCGACGGCCAGCGGCCGGCTGCCGGTGATGTTGGCCGTGGCTTGCGTCTTGGCACGCGGTCCCTGGCGCAAGAGCTTGTAGATGTAGTAGATGCCGAAGGAAATGAAGAGCCAGTACACCGCCACGTAGATGATCAGCGAGGTCAGCACGTCACCCGTGGTCAGGGAGGGCGTGACCGCGTCCTTGGTCCGCAGGAGCCCGTAGACCACCCAGGGCTGGCGTCCGATCTCGGCGGTGTACCAGCCGGTGAGGATGGCCACGAAGCCGGTCGGGAAGGCCGCCAGGGTGCACCAGAGAAACCAGCGCGACGACTCCAGCTTGCTGCGCCATCGCAGGAAATTGCCGAGCCACGAGACGGCCAGCATGATGAGGCCCATGCCGACCATCAGCCGGAAGGTCCAGAAGGGAATCAGCACCGGCGGCCAATCTTCGCGAGGAAAGGACTCGAGGCCGCGCTCGGGGGCGGTGAGGTTGCCCGACGCGATCAAGCTGCCCAGCTTGGGCACCGTGATGGCGTAGAGATTGCGCTGGTTCGCCTCGTCGGGGATGGCGACCAGGACTTCGCTGGCCGGCTGCTCGTTCTTCCAGCGCGCCTCGATCGCGGCGAACTTGGCGGGCTGGTGCTCGAGCACGTACAGGCCCGTCAGATGCCCGAAGAACAGCTGGACCGGGATCAGGACCGCGGCCAGCCCCAATCCCCAGTGCAGCATCATCCGGCCTTCGTCGAAGTGCACCCGGCGAAGCAGATACCAGGCGCCGGTGGCCGACACGCACATCGCGGTCGTCAGCAAGGCGGCCAGCAGCATGTGCGGCCAGCGCACCATCTGTATCGGTCCCAGGACGATCTGCATCCAGTCGACCGGAATGATCTTGCCGTCCACCACCGCATGGCCCAGCGGCACCTGCATCCAGCTGTTGTTGGCCAGGATCCAGAACGACGAGAACATCGTGCCCAGCGACACCATGCAGCAGGAAAAGAAATAGAAGCGCGGCGACACCCGGTCGCGCCCGAGCAGCATCACGCCGAAGAAGGTCGCCTCGAGCATGAAGGCCGTGAAGCCCTCGTAGCCGAGCAACGGGCCCTGGATCGCGCCGGTCTTCACGGCCAGCACGCCCCAGTTGGTGCCGAACTGGAAGGCCATCACGATGCCCGTGACCACACCCATGCCGAAGGAGACCGCGAAGATCGGCAGCCAGAAGTCGAACACCCTGCGATAGAGCAGGTTGCCCGTCGCCAGCCGCGCGCCCTCGATCGTGGCCAGCCACGCCGCCAGTCCGATCGTGAACGCGGGGAAGATGATGTGGAAACTGATCACGAACCCGAACTGGATTCGCGACAGTATGACCGGATCGAGGTCCATGGCGACGCGGCGGCTACGGCATCAGCTTGTTGACGACGACGCGCTCGAGAGCGTGCCGGGCGTAAGGCGGATAGCGCAYGCCGGGGTCGACGGCGCTGCTGTGGTGGAGCACGCCGCGCGCATTGGTGAAGGCTTCGAAGCCCCAGCGGCCGTGGTACTTGCCCATGCCGGAATTGCCCACGCCGCCGAACGGCAACTCGGGAAAGAGCGGATGGATCGCGCAGTCATTGACTTCGGCGTCGCCGGAGCGCGTGGACGACAGGATCCTGTCC
>NZ_JBFUCI010000308.1:0-7817 GCF_056405335.1 Variovorax sp. P1_H12_2 | reverse complement strand
GCCTTGAAGTGCTCGATCAGGCCGCTGTGGTCAAGCACCAGTTCGATGATCTGGCGCAGCGACTGCCCCTCGGTCTGCTCGCGCAGCACGTCGATCTTCGCGACGAAGGCCGACAGGTTGGCGCCGGCCTTGCCGCCGACCGCGTTCACGGCGTCGTGCATCGAGCGGCCGGCCGCACGGGCCGCGTCCTGCAACTGCTCGATGCTGCGCGCGCCGATGCCGCGCGGCGGAAAATTGACGATCCGCAGGAAGCTGGTGTCGTCGTCCTTGTTCTCGAGCAGCCGCAGGTAGGCCAGGGCATGCTTGATTTCGGCCCGCTCGAAGAAGCGCAGGCCGCCATACACGCGGTACGGCACCGAGGCGTTGAACAACGCGGTCTCGATCACCCGGCTCTGCGCGTTGCTGCGGTAGAGCACGGCCATCTCCTTGCGGTCGATGCCGTCGCGCACCAGCTGGCGCATCTCCTCGACCATCCACTGCGCCTCGGCGAAGTCGCTGGTCGACTCGTAGACGCGCACCGGCTCGCCGGGACCCTGGTCGGTGCGCAGGCTCTTGCCGAGCCGCTTGGTGTTGTGGCTGATCAGCGCGTTGGCCGAATCGAGGATGTTGCTGAAGCTGCGGTAGTTCTGCTCGAGCTTGATCTGGTGCGAGACGTCGAACTCGCGCACGAAGTCGGCCATGTTGCCCACCCGCGCGCCGCGGAAGGCATAGATGCTCTGGTCGTCGTCGCCGACCGCGATCACGCTGTTGTCGCCCGGCACGAAGCTGCCTTCGGTGGTCGTGCCCGCGAGCATCTTGATCCAGGCGTACTGCAGCCGGTTGGTGTCCTGGAACTCGTCGATCAGGATGTGGCGGAAGCGCCGCTGGTAGTGCGCGCGAACCGGGTCGTTGTCGCGCAGCAGTTCGTAGCTGCGCAGCATCAGCTCGCCGAAATCGACCACGCCCTCACGCTGGCATTGTTCTTCGTACAACTGGTAGAGCTCGACCTTCTTGCGGTCGTCGTCGCTGCGGACCTCGACGTCGCGCGGGCGCAGGCCGTCTTCCTTGGCACCGGCGATGAACCATTGCGTCTGCTTGGCCGGGAAGCGCTCGTCGTCGACGTTGAACTGCTTCATCAGGCGCTTAATGGCCGAGAGCTGGTCCTGCGTGTCGAGGATCTGGAAGGTGGACGGCAGGTTGGCGAGCTTCCAGTGGGCACGCAGGAAGCGGTTGCACAGGCCGTGGAAGGTGCCGATCCACATGCCGCGCACATTGACCGGCAGCATCGCGCCCAGCCGCGTCATCATTTCCTTGGCGGCTTTGTTGGTGAAGGTGACGGCCAGGATGCCGCCCGGCGACACCTGGCCGGTCTGCAGCAGCCAGGCGATGCGGGTGGTCAGCACCCGGGTCTTGCCGGAACCGGCGCCAGCCAGGATCAGCGCATTGCCGGCCGGAAGCGTCACGGCGGCGAGCTGCTCGGGGTTGAGATTTTGGAGCAGCGGCGAATCTGCGGCGGGCGCGAGGTCGGTGAACATCCGTCGATTGTAGAAAGCACAGCGTATGGGGGGTATATGAAGGGCCGTTGCCTCCTTTTCGGCACGGGCGTGTAAAATCAGTCACCGGGCCCAAGTTTCTTGCGCCCGGTTTTTTGTGCGCGTTTTCCGTTTCGCGAGAACGCCCGAATACCGGCCGGACCAAGCGCTCAATTCACCCTTCCAGGAGCTTGGTTATGCAGATCTTCGACTACGACAACATCCTCTTGCTGCCGCGCAAATGCGTGGTGGAAAGCCGCTCCGAGTGCGACGCCAGCGTCACGCTGGGCGGCCGCAGCTTCCGCATCCCGACGGTGCCGGCCAACATGAAGACCGTGGTCGACGAGACCATCTGCACCTGGCTGGCGAAGAACGGCTACTTCTACGTGATGCATCGCTTCGACCTCGACAACCTGAAGTTCGTCAAGGACATGCACGCCCAGGGCGTGTTCGCGTCGATCTCGCTCGGCGTCAAGAAGCCCGACTACGAGACCGTCGACCAGATGGTCGCCGCCGGCCTGGAGCCCGAATACATCACGATCGACATCGCGCACGGCCATGCCGACAGCGTGAAGAACATGATCGGCTACCTCAAGAAGAAGCTGCCGAAGAGCTTCGTGATCGCCGGCAACGTCGGCACGCCCGAGGCCGTGATCGACCTGGAAAACTGGGGCGCCGACGCCACCAAGGTCGGCATCGGCCCGGGCAAGGTCTGCATCACCAAGCTCAAGACCGGTTTCGGCACCGGCGGCTGGCAGCTGTCGGCGCTCAAGTGGTGCGCGCGCGTGGCGACCAAGCCGATCATTGCCGACGGCGGCATCCGCGACCACGGCGACATCGCCAAGAGCATCCGCTTCGGCGCCTCGATGGTGATGATCGGCTCGCTGTTCGCGGGCCACGAGGAATCGCCGGGCCAGACGGTGGAGGTCGACGGCGCCCTCTTCAAGGAATACTACGGCTCGGCCAGCGACTTCAACAAGGGCGAGTACAAGCACGTCGAGGGCAAGCGCATCCTCGAGCCGATCAAGGGCAAGCTGGCCGACACGCTGGTCGAGATGGAGCAGGACATCCAGAGCTCGATCAGCTACGCGGGCGGCCGCAAGCTGATGGACATCCGCAAGGTCAACTACGTCATGCTGGGCGGCGACAACGCCGGCGAGCACCTGCTGATGTAAAGGTAAAGCCGCGGCCTCAGGCCTCGAGCAGCTGCGCCGCCAGCTGGTGCAGCCGATGCGCCGGATCGGCCAGCGCATCGACGATGCTGAAATGGTTGCGTCCCGGCATCAGTTCGCACACCGGCACGGTGCGCGAGCCCCAGGCATCGCGGATCAGCGTGTTCTGGCGCTTGAATTCCTCGCTCTCGTCGCCGCCGGCGATCGCCCAGAGCCGGCCGCGCGCCGGCGCCGGCCACAGCGCCGGGCTCAGGCGCCGGGCCGCGTCGTCCGTCAGGCGCAACGCGTCGGCGATGAAGGGCGCGTGCTGCAAGGGCCGCAGGTCGTGCACGCCCGAGACCGACAGCGCGTTGCGCACCAGCGCCGCGGGTAGATCCGGCGCCACGRCCTTCCAGTCGCAACCCAGCAGCATCGCCGCCAGGTGGCCGCCCGCCGAATGGCCGGAAACCGTGATGCGCGAGGGGTCGCCGCCGTGGGCCGCGACGTGGCGCCAGACCCATTCGAGCGCGCGCACCATCTGCAGCGCAATGTCGTCGATGCCCACCGGCTGCTCGGGCGTGCCGGGGCACAGCGCGTAGTTCGGCAGCACCACGCAGACGCCGCGGTCGTTGAAGGCGCGCGCGATGAAGGAGTGCTGGCTCTTGTCGAGCGAGCGCCAGTAGCCGCCGTGGATGAACACCAGCACGGGCGCGTCGGGCACTGGCGCCGGGAAGACGTCGAGCATCTCGCCGGGCCCGTCGCCGTAACGCAGGTCGACATGGCAGGGCTGCGCGGCGCGGGTCGCGGCGGACTCCGCCGCCCAGCGCTCTAAGTACGCGGGATGGTCCGGCACCAGCGCGCGGTTGTTGTACATGCGGTCCAGCCAGGACGGATCGGACGAAACCATCTGCTCTTGCTCCGTGGGTGACGAGGCGCGCATCTTGACATGCCGGCGTGCAAGAACTGGCCGGTTCTGGTTAGAATTCGAATTGCGTTGGGGGGGTAGCTCAGCTGGGAGAGCGCCGCGTTCGCAATGCGGAGGTCGTGAGTTCGATCCTCATCCTCTCCACCAACATTCCAGCATTCATGCGGGTGCCGGAGCCCATCGGCCCTCTTGCCCCGCATCGACTCCCACTCCGGAAGACCGGCGTTGCCGCCTCGCAACGCGGCGGGCTGCACGTTGCCGTTACCTGACGACAACGGCCAGCCAAGAATGAAAAACCTGGACCTGCCCGACACGGGAAACCGGTATTGCCGGGCGAATCGAGGCGCTGCGCCGGGCGGACTGAAGCCCCCCGGCGCCTCCGGCGCGGCTCAGGGCGCGCCCTGCCCCGGCTTCGCGTAGTCGCAGACCCCTTCGGGGAAGATGGCATTGAGCTTCTGGATCTCCGCCGACGCGGGCTTCCAGGCGCCATAGGTGCCATCGGCGAGCGCCGTGTCCACCGACTTCAGCGCGCACTTGAAGATGCCGCCCTCGATCGGCCCGCCGGCCACGATGCGCGAAGTCCCGTACATCGGGAAGGCCTGGGTGCAGACGCCCTTGGCCTTGGTGTCGAGCACCCCGTCCCAGACCTCGGCGCCCTTGGCCATCAGCACGCCGCTCGCGTCGAAGCAGCTGTCCATCGCGCGCTCGGGCCGGTTGTCGGCCACGCTGCGGGTCGGATTGGCGCGGATCTTCGTCATCCACTCGTCGATGACCTCGAGGGACATCGGCGTCTGGTCGAACTCGGTGCTCGCGCCGCGCGTCTCGGTGAACCAGATCGCCTGGTGGTCGGAGCTGCCCATCTTCGCGCGGATGCGCTTGCGGATCGCGAACGACTGGTGCACGTTGTGCATGTTGAGCTTCTGCTCGAGGTAGGGGTGCCAGTCGATGGTCGGGATGTCGGTCTGTCCGGTGAAGACCAGGCCCGAGCGCTGCAGCGCCTTGATGGCTTCGAGGTCGCCGTGGGTGCGCGCTGCCGGCACGTCCGGCGCGGCCGCGTTCCATGCGTTCATGTTGCGGGCGCCCCAGGGGTCGAAGTAGCCAGGCACGGTGATGGCCTTCTGCACCTCGGCATCGCCGGTGCCGTTGTACGGGAAGCCCTCGGCCACCATCTCGCTCATCCGCTTCCAGCCGCCCACCTTCAGGTTGAGGTCGAGGAACTCGGTCGCGGAGATCTTCCCGTCCTTCATCGACTGCAGGCCGTACTGCACGCCGACGTTGTCCCAGGTGGAGCGCGGGTAGCCGTCGGCGCCGATGCCGTAGACGTTGCGCACGTCGTCGAAGTGGCTGAACGGAATGGGGCCGAAGGCCGCCATGTCCATGCGCGCGGCGCCCTTGACCATGATGTCGTCGGCATCGAACTTCGGGTTCATGGCGCCGGCCGTCAGGCCCATCCAGGCTTTGCGGCATTCGGTCGAACCGGTGGCCATCCTGACGTTCGGCAGGGCGGGCTGGAGATCGATGAAGGGATTGCGGACGCCCTCCTCCGCATTCAATCCCACCAGCCAGGTGCGGTTCTTGATGGAACTGGTCCACTTGTCGTTGGCGCGATTGGTGACGTCCATGTAGTACTCGAGCAGCTCGCAGTCGCCGACGTGCGGGATCTGTCCGACCATGTCGGGGTAGGGCTGCTGGGCGATCGCCGCATCGATCAGTCCCGGATGGTTCTGCGGATACAGGTACTGCTGGATGCCGCCGCCCGAGGCGCCGAGGCCGACCGTGTAGAGCGGCACGCCGTAGCGCTTGATGAAGCCTTCCTTGGTCATCAGCGCGGTCTCGCCGCCGAGGATCATGTCGTAGTGCTCGCCGGTGCGGTTGCCGGTCGAATAGGCCATGGCATAGCCCTTGCCGATCGCCTCGACCAGGCCGGCTCGCGCGTCCGGTCCGCCCTGGTAGTGGCCGAAGCCGACGCCGCCCTGGAAGTGATAGACCAGCCGCTTGTTCCACAGGCTCAGGTCGGGCCGCGTCGGGTCTTCGCCGAAGGGCGCGAGCATCACGTACTGGTAGATGAAGCGGTTGATGGTGCCGCGCTCCCAGCGCACGATGAAGTCGACCTCGCGCCCGTCGGTCAGTTTGGTCTTCGCAATGTCGGCCGGGCGCGAGCCGTCGGCCGGCATCGGCTTGTAGTTGTTGTGGCTGGTGCCGCCGATGGGCAGGTAGTAGTAGCGCACATAGGACGCGATCGAGCAGTTGCGGCTGTAGCCGATGGTGGCGCCGCCGCTGTCCTTGACCGCGTAGTACTTGGGATCGGTGGTGTCGACCAGCGGCTCCTTGCCGAGGTCAGTGAGCACCGTGCAGACGAAGGGCTCCTGCTTCGGCCCTGCGAACATCGGGCCGGTGATCGGATGATTGGTCAGCGTGAGCGTGTCCACCTTGCCGCGGGTCCTGTGGCGCAGTTCGAGCGTGTTCGCGCCGAGCACGAGTCCGGCCACCAGGCCTTCGAGACGGTCCGCGCTCGATGCGAGGGTGGGGGCGATCTTCGCGCCGTTGAGCCACAGCTCGACCTGCTCATGCTCCGCCTGCGGCGCGAACACGGCGATGCGGGCATCCCCGCCCGACACGTATTCGGGCTTGCTGGACAGCACCTGCAGCGAGATCTTCGACGGCACCGGCGTCGATGGCGGCACCCCGGCGGAGGGCGATGGGTTGGTCGGCGGGGGCGCGCTGGACGACGGAACGAAGGGGATGCCGCCCCCACCACCACCGCCGCACGCGGCCATCACGATCGCACCGGCCGCGCAGGCCGCGATCTGTTTCCATGAACTCATGCAGGTCTCCTCATTGCTCTTGTGGACCGGGCAGGGTCGCCACGGCAGCCGCTCCCCCCGGGGTGCGGTCGATGCTAGGGAGCCGTGGAAAGACGCACAAGTCAGCGACCCGGGCGGTCGCTGTCAGATTTCGATGACAAGGGTCGAGGGCGCAGGCGCGTCCTCGACGATGCCGTCAAGGCACAAGGGGCGGCCGCTCGTCCAGACGAACCGCAGGCTRCGGCGCATCCTCGTTCGCCAGGCCCACCCAGCCGCCGCCGAGCGACTTGTACAGCGCCGCCACCTGCAGCAGCACGTCGCCCTGGGATTTCGCCAAATCCACCTGCGCGTTGAACAGGCTGCGCTCGGCATCGATCACTTCGAGGTAGCTGGTGTAGCCGCCTTCGAAGCGCTTGCGCGAGAGCCGCGCGTAGTTGACCAGCGCCCCGACCTGGATCTGCTGCGCGTCGAGTCCCTCGCGCGAGTTGGAGATGCCCGCGAGCGCGTTCGCGGTCTCGCTGAAGGCCGCTTGCACGGTCTTGCGGTATTGGGCGACCGCCGCGCGCTGCTCGGCCTCGGCGCGTTCCACCTGGCCCGCGATGGCGCCTGCCGTGAACAGCGGCAGGCTGATGTCGGCACCGTAGCTCCAGACCCGCGCCGGGCCGCTCCACAGGTCGGACAGCGACCGGCTCGCCTGCCCGAACGCGCCGGTCAGCGAAATGGTCGGGAAGTAGGCCGCCTTGGCCGCGCCGATGCGCGCGTTGGCGGCCACCAGCGTCTGCTCGGCCTGCAGGATGTCCGGGCGCCTGTCGAGCAGTTCGGAGGGCAGGCCCGCGGGCACCGGCGGCGCCACCAGCACGTCGATGCTGCGCCCGCGCGCGATCGGCCCCGGGTCGCGCCCGATCAGGATCGACAGCGCGTTCTCCTGCTCGGAGATGGCCTGCAGCAGCACCGGCACCGCGCGCAACGCGGTGGCGTACTCCGAACGGGCCTGGCTCACTTCGACCGCCGACACCACGCCGCCCTTGAAGCGCCGCAAGAACAGGTCGAGCGAATCCTTGCGCAGGCCCAGCGTGCTGCGCGCGACTTCGAGTTCGCGGTCCTGCTCGCGCAGCCGCACATAGCCCGTCGTGACCGCGGCCACCACCGACAGCACGGTGCCGCGGCGGAAGGACTCGCTCGCCTCCAGCTCGGCGGTCGCAGCTTCGGTGAGCCGGCGCGTGCGACCGAACAGATCGATCTCCCAACTCGCCAGCAGCGTGGCCTGGGCCGCGTTGTAAGGATTGACGGTGGGTGCCGGGCTGATGGTCTTCTCGCTCGCCCGGGTTCGGCTGCCGCTCGCATCGGCGCCGATCTGCGGGAACAACGGCGAGCGCGTGACGCCGAGCGCGCCGTAGAACTGCTCGACGCGCGAAGCGGCCACCAC
>NZ_JBFUCI010000307.1:0-7825 GCF_056405335.1 Variovorax sp. P1_H12_2 | reverse complement strand
CAGATGGAGACCGTGGTCGACCTGCCGCCGGGCACCTACACGATGCGGCTGGTGCTGGCGGACCAGGGACACATCCCGTATTTCGTCTATAGCAAGCCGCTCAGGTTCACGGTCAGCAAGCAGAACAAGGGTGTCACGCCGGCCAGCCTGCTGGGCGAGCCGCGCATCGAACTGCTGAGTCCCGCCGATCGCAGCACGGTGCAGTTGCCGCTGCGCGTGCAGTTCCATGCCAGCGGCCTGAACGTGTCGAACGCAGCGCCCAAGGTGCCCGACACCGGCCACTTCCGGCTGGTGCTGGAGCGTCCGGGCCAGAAGGCGGAAATCATCGACCTCGACGGCGGGCAGACCGAGGTGTGGCTCAACCCGCCCAAGGGCAGCTACAGCGCCCGGCTCGAGCTCCTGAGCAACACCGCGGCCGGGAACGTCGTCGCACGCGCCAGGCCGGTCGCCTTCACCGTGCCTTGAGTATCGCGGCCGCCACCTCGGCGAAGCCGGCGCCGCGCTCGCGCTCGGCGACGTAGCTCGGCAGGTGCGACAGGGCGGCCTCGAACCGGCGGACGTTCGCCACGCCGATGCTGTGCTCGAAATGCTCGAACATCAGCGCGTCGTTGGTCGAATCGCCGACGTAGGCCCAGCGCTGCATCTCGTCGTCGAGCCGGCGGCCCCAGAGCTCGCGCACGATCCAGCGGGCGCCGGCCAGCTTGTTGTGCTCGCCGTACCAGCCGTTGACGTGGATGCTGCTGACGGTGGCGTGCATGCCCTCGCTGCGCATCAGCGCGACGACAGCGGCGATCTGCGCATCGCCGAGTTGCGTGAATTCGCTGTGGTCGATCGCGATGTCGCATTCGCGGCCCGGCGAGTCGGTGGCGCGCCGGGCGCCGGGGATCTCGCGCTCGATGCGGGCCAGCACGGCCTGCATGCGCGCGAAATTGCGCTCACGCGTGGGCGCGTCCTGCTGGTAGCGCTTCTCGAGGCCGCCCTGGGGCGCGGGCAGCAGCGCGACGGCGCCGTTCTCGGCCACGATCGCATCCACCGGCCAGGCGCTCGCGAAGGGTTCGCTCCAGCCCACCGGGCGGCCGGTGATCGCCACCCGATGCAGGCCGGCTGCGCGCAGGTCGGCCAGCGCTGCCAGCGCATCGGCGCTGATCGCGCCTTCGGTCGTCAGCGTGTCGTCGATGTCGGTGAAGACGCCGACCAGCGCGCGCCGCGCCGCCAGCGGCCACTCAGTCAGAGGAGTCATCTCAGTTCTTCACCACGCGATCGCGTGACTCGCGACGCATGAAACCGGCGCGGCCAAGCCCAGAGATACCGCGGATCTGGCTTTGCCAGGCCGCTGGTATCGCCCCCTTGAGGGGGCAGCGCCGCAGGCGCTTCGGGGGTGTTTCATTTCAGGAGGCGGTCTGCAGCGCCAGTCCCGCGTGCTCGCGCAGGGGATGGAAGTGGATCTTCGGAAAGCGCTCCTGCGCCAGCCGCACGTCGTAGGGCGAGGTGCACAGGTAGGCCAGCGTGTTGGCCGCGTCGAGCGCCATCCGCGCCGGATAGGCATCGACGAAGGCGCGCAGCTCGGCCGGGGTGTCGGCCGTGATCCAGCGCGCGCCGGTGTACTGGCAGCCCTCGAGCCGGACGTCGGCGTCGTACTCGGTCTTCAGGCGGTGCTGCACCACTTCGAACTGCAGCTGCCCGACCGCGCCCAGCAGCATCGGGCCGCCGACCTCGGGGCGGAACACCTGGATCGCGCCCTCTTCGCCGAGCTGGGCCAGGCCCTGCTGCAGCTGCTTGGTGCGCAGCGGGTTCCTGAGGATCACGGTCATGAACAGCTCGGGCGCGAAGAAGGGCAGGCCGGTGAACTGCAGCGAGGCGCCGTCGGTGATGGTGTCGCCGAGCTGCACGCCGCCGTGGGTCGTGAAGCCGACGATGTCGCCGGCGTAGGCCTCCTCGACCGCTTCGCGCCGCTGGCTCATGAAGGTCACGACGCTGGTCGGGCGCAGKTCCTTCGCGGTGCGCTGCACCTTGAGCTTCATGCCCGGCGTGTAGCGCCCCGAGGCCATGCGGACGAAGGCGATGCGGTCGCGGTGGTTGGCGTCCATGTTGGCCTGCACCTTGAACACCACGCCCGCGAAGTCCTTGTGCTCGGGCCGGATCTCCTTGACCACCGGCTGCCGGTTGACCATCGTGGTGCTGATGCGCGGCTGCGGCGGCGGCGCCAGGTCGACCAGCGCGTCGAGCACTTCCATCACGCCGAAGTTGTTGACGCCGGAGCCGAAGAACACCGGCGTCTGCTTGCCGGACAGGAAGGCCTCGCGGTCCCAGGTGGGCGAGGCGCCGGTGGCCAGTTCCATGCTTTCCACTGCGTGGTCGAACTCGCGGCCGAAGCGCTTGTGCAGCGCGTCGCGGTCGGTCAGCGGAATCGTTTCGAAGTCCTGCGGCAGCTTTTCCTGGCCCGACTCGAACACCGTCATCGCCTTCGTGCGCAGGTTGATGATGCCGCCGAAGCTCTTGCCCTGGCCCACCGGCCAGGTCATCGGCACGCAGGGCATGCCGAGTTCGCGCTCGATCTCGTCGAGCAGTTCGAGCGGCTCGCGCACCTCGCGGTCCATCTTGTTGACGAAGGTGATGATCGGCGTGTCGCGCTGGCGGCAGACCTCGATCAGCCGCCGGGTCTGTGCTTCCACGCCGTTGGCCGCGTCGATCACCATCAGGGCCGAATCGACCGCGGTCAGCACACGGTAGGTGTCTTCGGAGAAGTCCTTGTGGCCCGGCGTGTCGAGCAGGTTGATGACGTGGTCGCGGTAGCTCATCTGCATCACCGACGAGGCGACCGAGATGCCGCGCTGCTTCTCGATCTCCATCCAGTCGGAGGTCGCGTGGCGCGAGGCCTTGCGCGCCTTCACCGAGCCGGCGATCTGGATCGCGCCCGAGAACAGCAGCAGCTTCTCGGTCAGCGTGGTCTTGCCGGCGTCCGGGTGGGAGATGATCGCGAAGGTGCGGCGGCGTTTGGTTTCGGAGGCGAAGGTCATGGGGGTGAACGCGGTGCGCGCTCACGGGCGCGGGCTGCTGGAGGCAAAACCCACGATTTTACCGTTCGGGCGCTCACATCGGGGGTGRGAAGCCTTTGCGGCCCACCAGCATGCTCGAGGCGGTCGGCTTGCCGTCCTTCACCTGGGCGGTCACCGTGACCATCGCGCCCTGGACCACCAGCGCCGCCTGGTCGTCCTGGGCCGGCTTGAAGGTGACGATCGGCGTGCCGCGCGGGACGATGACGGTCTTCTCGCCGTCCTTGTACTTGAGCACCAGCTTCTTGCCGCCCGGAACCGCCGCCGGCGCCGCCGAGAGCGCGGAGACGGTGGCATTGGTCATCGTCCCGTCGGGCATGTAGTCCCAGGGGCGGAAGCCTTCGCCGGTGCCGCGCATGGCTTCCGGAAACACGAGTACCTCGACCGCGCGCTGGGTGCCGTCGGGCTGCGGCAGCGAACCCGCGCCGACGAAGCTGTCGGGCTTGATGGCGGCCATGTCGAGCGGGAGCACTTCGAGCACGCGCATGCTGGCGGGCCGCACCAGGGTGACGATCTCGCCGCTGCGGTCCTTGACCGTCAGCGAATTCGCGTCGACGTGCGCGATGACGCCGCGCACGCGCACGGTGGGCTCCGCGGCCGCGGCCGGGGCCTGCGCCGGAGCCGGCAAGGACAGCGTGGCCGTCGCGGCCATCACGAACGAAGTGGCAAGGATCTTGGCTTTGGACATGAGGATCGGCCGGGTGGGGCGATTGTTGGGGGTGGGAGGATCCGCAGTCTAGGCCGATCCGAAAAGCGCTGCTGGCGGCCGGCCGGCGCCGCGCGTTAAAATACGCCGTTCCGAGGAGCGTTGCAGCGCCGACAGGCGTGAGGCTCGGACCATCATCGCAACCACGCTCACCCGCTGTTCTCGCGGTGAGTCCATTCCCCGATCGCAGTGGCATCTTTCAAGCTTGCTTTGGAGCCAACATGAGCGCAGTTCTCAAACCGTCCCCCGTTTCCACCGTCGACCAGGCGATCGCCGACCTCTCCCTTGCCGCCTGGGGCCGCAAGGAAATCCGGATCGCCGAAACCGAGATGCCCGGCCTGATGGCGATTCGCGAAGAGTTCGCCAAGGGCCAGGCGCTCAAGGGCGCGCGCATCACCGGCTCGCTGCACATGACGATCCAGACCGCCGTGCTGATCGAGACGCTGCAGGCGCTCGGCGCCACCGTGCGCTGGGCCTCGTGCAACATCTTCTCGACCCAGGACCACGCCGCCGCCGCCATCGCCGCGGCCGGCACGCCGGTGTTCGCGATCAAGGGCGAGTCGCTGGAAGACTACTGGGACTACACCCATCGCATCTTCGAATTCGGCCCCAAGGGCTCGGCCGGCGAAGGCCCGAACATGATCCTCGACGACGGCGGCGATGCCACGCTGCTGATGCACCTGGGCCAGCGCGCCGAGAAGGACCAGAGCGTGCTGGCCAACCCGACCAGCGAGGAAGAGCGCATCCTGTATGCGGCCATCAAGGCCAAGCTGGCGGTCGATTCGACCTGGTACACCCGCAAGTCGGCCGAGATCATCGGCGTGACCGAGGAAACCACCACCGGCGTGCACCGCCTGAACGAGATGTCGGCCAAGGGCACGCTGCTGTTCCGCGCCATCAACGTCAACGACTCGGTCACCAAGAGCAAGTTCGACAACCTCTACGGCTGCCGCGAATCGCTGGTCGACGGCATCAAGCGCGCGACCGACGTGATGATCGCCGGCAAGGTGGCCTGCGTGGCCGGCTACGGCGACGTGGGCAAGGGCTCGGCCCAGGCCCTGCGCGCCCTGAGCGCGCAGGTGTGGGTGACCGAGATCGACCCCATCAACGCCCTGCAGGCGGCGATGGAAGGCTACAAGGTCGTGACCATGGAGTACGCCGCCGACAAGGCCGACATCTTCGTGACGACCACCGGCAACAAGGACGTCATCACGCACGACACGATGGCGAAGATGAAGGACCAGGCCATCGTCTGCAACATCGGCCACTTCGACAACGAGATCGACGTCGCCTCGATCGAGAAGTACGAGTGGGAAGAGATCAAGCCGCAGGTCGACCACATCACCTTCCCGGACGGCAAGAAGATCATCCTGCTGGCCAAGGGTCGCCTCGTGAACCTCGGCTGCGGCACGGGCCACCCGAGCTTCGTGATGTCGTCGTCGTTCGCGAACCAGACCATCGCCCAGATCGAGCTGTTCACCAAGCCCGACGCCTACCAGGCCGGCAAGGTCTACGTGCTGCCCAAGCACCTGGACGAGAARGTCGCTCGCCTGCACCTCAAGAAGGTCGGAGCGATGCTGACCGAACTGACGGATGCGCAGGCAGCGTACATCGGCGTCGACAAGAACGGCCCGTACAAGCCCGACACCTACCGCTACTGAGTCCCACGTCTTGCGTGCCGATCAGCTACTCGTCGAACGCGGCCTCGCCGCTTCGCGCTCGCAGGCCGTCCGCCTGATCGCCGGCGGCTTGCGCTGGCGTGACGGTGCCGACTGGCGCGTCGTGGGGAAGAACCGCGACGAAATCCCCGAAGCGGCCGAGCTCGAACTGCTCGATGCCGCCGAGGCCCGCTACGTCTCGCGCGGCGGCCTCAAGCTGGAAGGCGCGCTGGCCGCCACCGGCATCGACCCGCGCGGCCGGCGTTGCCTCGATGTGGGCCAGTCGACCGGCGGCTTCACCGACTGCCTGCTGCAGCAAGGCGCCGAGCATGTGGTGGGCGTCGACGTCGGCCACGGCCAACTGCATGCGCGCGTGCGCGACGATGCGCGCGTGACCGCGGTCGAGGGCGTCAACGCCCGCACGCTGACGGCGGATGCCTGGGCATCCGAATCCCCTGATGAGGAGACTGCCGACCGGAGCTTCGGCCTGATCGTCGGCGATCTCTCCTTCATTTCACTCACGCTGGTGTTGCCCGCGCTGGTGCCGCTGCTGGCGCCCGATGGCGACATGCTGATGCTCGTCAAGCCGCAGTTCGAACTGCAGCCGGGCCAGGTCGGCAAGGGCGGCATCGTGCGCGAGCCCGCGCTGTACGCCGTGGTCGAGCAGCGCTTGCGCGATACCTGCGCGGCACTCGGCCTGCGCGTCGTGCGTTGGCTCGACAGCCCGATCGAGGGCGGCGACGGCAACCACGAGTTCTTCATCCATGCTGTTCATGCGGACGGCCAACCAGGAGCCGGCCGTGCGCCTTCCGCTGAGCTTTGAGTTCTTCCCGACCAAGACGCCCGAGGGCGCAGTCAAGCTGCGCGCCGTGCGGCAGCAGCTCTACGCGCAAGAGCCCGAGTTCTGCTCCGTCACCTACGGTGCCGGCGGCTCCACGCACGAAGGCACTTTCGGCGCGGTGCGCGAGATCCTGGCCGAAGGCGTGGAAGCGGCCTGCCATTTCTCCTGCATCGGCGCGACCAAGGCGACGGTCCGCGAGCAGCTGGCCGAGCTGAAGGCGATGGGCGTCAAGCGCCTGGTCGCCTTGCGCGGCGACCTGCCGAGCGGCTATGGCGTGGGCGGCGAGTTCCACTACGCGAGCGATCTCGTCGCCTTCATCCGCGCAGAAACCGGCCGCGATTTCCACATCGAGGTGGCCTGCTATCCCGAAGTGCATCCGCAGGCGCGCTCGCCCGAGGCCGACCTGCAGGCCTTCGCGGCCAAGGTGCACGCGGGCGCCGATTCGGCCATCACGCAGTATTTCTTCAGTGCCGAGGCCTACTGGCGCTTCGTCGACGAGGCACGCGCGCTGGGGCTATCGACGCCGATCGTGCCGGGCATCATGCCGATCACGAGCTCGACGCAGCTGATGCGCTTCTCCGATGCCTGCGGCGCCGAGATCCCGCGCTGGATCCGCCTGCGGCTGCAGAGCTTCGGCGACGACACGGCATCGATCAAGGCCTTCGGCCTCGACGTTGTCGCGGCCTTGTGCGAACGCCTGCGCGCCGGCGGCGCGCCCGCGCTGCATTTCTACACGATGAACCAGTCGGTGGCCACGCTCGGTGTGCTGCAGCGGCTGGGCTGGGCTGCATGAGTTTGCGCAGCGGCCTGGCGGCGCTGCTCGCGGCCGGGCTGCTCGCGGCCTGCGCGGTGCAGCCGGCGTCGCAGGGCGATGCGGCAGGCGACGCGCCGCAGGGTCGCCTGCGACCGCTGGCGAAGCAGCCGGCCCTGCCGCCGGGCGCGCCGCCGCGCTCCGCGGTGCCGTCGGTGCGCTACGACCTCGCTGTATCGGGCCGCGGCGAACTGGGGCCCGACGACGGCATTCCGGGCGACGAGGGCGGGCGCGAGGTCTTCGAGCGCGGCGGCGCTTCCTGGTACGGCATCCAGTTCCACCAGCGGAAGACCGCCAGCGGCGAGCGCTTCGACATGACTGCGTTCACCGCGGCGCACAAGACGCTGCCCTTCAACACGCGCGTGTGCGTGCGCAGCCTGGTCAACGGGCGCGAGGTGCTGGTGCGCGTCAATGATCGCGGGCCCTACGCCTCGGGCCGCATCATCGACCTGAGCCGTGCCGCGGCCGAGGCCATCGGCATGCTCGGGATGGGCATCAAGACGGTGGCGCTGTCGATCGCGGACCAGGAGACCGACCGCTGCGGCGGCACCGAGGTCGGACCGGCGGAGGTGCCCCTCCAGGCCGCCCAGGATCCCGCACCCAGCAGGCCGACACGACAAGTCGCGCCCCGCAAGCGCCGTTAATTTGCTTCGGCCGGCGCAGCCAGGCCCGTTGGTGAAACACCGCGGATCTGGCTTTGCCAGTCCGCTGGTGTTGCCCCCGGCCGGGGGTGGGCGGGCTACACGCAGTGAGCCC
>NZ_JBFUCI010000306.1:0-7861 GCF_056405335.1 Variovorax sp. P1_H12_2 | reverse complement strand
CTGCTGCTCTATGCCGGTGACGACCGCCTGGTGAATCCCGCCGGCAGCCGCGCCTTCGCCGAAGCCGCCGCGGACTCGATGGTCAGCAGCACCTGTTTCCCGGCGCTGTACCACGAGATCTTCAACGAGCGCGACGCGCAGCCCGTGTTCGACGCCCTGCGAGGCTGGCTGGACGCGCGCTTTCCTCCGCCCTAGGCCGCAGCGGCGGCGGCGCTCCGGCGTTGCCGGCGCGCCAGCCACAACAATGCAACGCCGGTCAGCACGACGGGAACCAGCGAGCCGAGGTTCAGCAGCCGCCAGCCCTGCGTCGTGACCAGCACGCCGGATGCGAAGGAGCTCAGCGCCAGCGTCGCGAAAACGCAGAAGTTGAGCGCCCCTTGCGCGCGATCCCTTTCTTCAGGCGTGTAGGCCGCGAGCGAGAGCGTGGTGCTGCCTGTGAAGAGGAAGTTCCAGCCGACACCGAGCAGGAACAGCGCGATCAGGAACTGGTGCAGGTCGACGCCGGACAGCGCCACCGCGATGCAACCCGCATTGAGCGCCAACCCGACCGCCATCACCGGCAGCACGCCGACCCGGCGGATCAGGTGGCCGGTGAAGAAGCCGGGCGCGAACATGCCGATCACATGCCATTCGAGCACCCAGGCAATGTCGCTGAATGGCAGGCTGCAGACCTGCATCGCGATCGGCGTCGCGGCCATCAGCAGGTTCATGACGCCGAAGCCGAGCGCGCCCGAGACGGCGGCGACGATGAACACCGGCTGGCGCGCAATCTCGGCCAGGGAACGCCCGGCGGCCGTGGCGCTGCGGGGTGGTGGTGCCGGGAAGTCGATGAAGTTCATGACCGCCATCGACAGCAGCGCGACGGCGGCCAGCGCGAGGTAGGCGCCCGCGAAGGGCACCRCGAACCAGTCGCGCGTGACGGCGGCCAGGTTCGGTCCGGCGACCGCACCGATCAGGCCGCCGGCCATCACCAGCGAGACCGCCTTTTCGCGCCAGTCGGGTCCGGTGAGTTCGGCGGCGGCAAAACGGTAGAGGCCAGCATTGGCGTTGTAGTACCCGGCCACCACGGTGGCGAAGCAAAGCAGCCAGAAGTTCTGCCAGAGCGCCGCCTGCGCGCACAGCAGCGCCGAGCCCAGTGCCACCGCGATGCCGATCTGGAACGAGCGCCTGCGCCCGAAGCGCCGCTGCGTGCGCGCCACGAGCCCGGTGGCCAGYGCACCGCCGACAACGTAGCCCATCACCGGCAGGGTCGCCATCCAGCCACGCGGCGCCAGCGCCAACCCGACCAGACCGTTGATCGCCATGAAGGTGACGTTGTTCGTCAGGAACAGGCCTTGGCAGATGGCGAGCAGCCAGAGATTGCGATTCATGGGTTGGAATGGGGATGGAGGGGCGGTTCTATCACGGCGCGCCCGCGACGAACGCATGAAAAAGGGCGCCCTGCAGCGCCCTGCTTCCCGAATCCGCAAGCCAAGGGCGCGCCTGCTAGCCCTTCTGCTGCAGCAGCCCGCTGAGCGATGACAACAGCTCGTCCTGATTGCCCAGCCCTTCGGCGGGCACCTGGCCCTTGGGCGTGAGGTGGTCGATCAGCGTCGGCAGCAGTGCGGCCAACATCGGCAGCAGCGTCGCGCTGTTGATGCCGAGCTTCTGGGCGATCCCGGCGATCGCGTCGCTGCCGAGCACATCCTGCAGTTGCCCGCCCGAGATCGGCGCGTTGTCGCCCTTGCCGACCCAGGAGCCGACGACGTCGCCCATGCCGGCTTGCTCGAACTTGGAGACGAGTCCGCCAAGACCGCCGACCTCGCCGTTGTTCGCGAGCAGTCCGCCGAGCGCACCGGCGAGTCCGCCGAGATGGTCCACGGAGCCTCCCGCACCGCCGAGCAGGCCGCCGAGATCTCCCAGGCCGCCCCCAGCCTGGGGTTGCTGCTGGGCGCCGCCGAGCACTTGACCGAGTACCGAATCGAGCAATCCCATGATGGGCTCCTGAGGTATGAGTGTGAACAGCCCGCGCGCGGGGCACTGGGCATTTTGCGCGCCCTGCCGGGCTTCTGTCACGTTGGCCCGTGCGACATCAGCCGCCGGCCAGCCAGACGAGCGCAGCCAGCGCCGCGGTTTCGGCGCGGAGCACGCGCGGACCGAGCGTCAGCGGCGCGAAGCCCCGTGCGATGGCGGCCTGTTCCTCGGCGAGACTGAGGCCGCCCTCCGGTCCGCTCAGCACCCGGGCATCGATGTGAGCGCCCTGCCGGTCCTGCCACTCGGCGGCCACGTCGATGGCGCGCCGCGTGCCCGGCGCCAGGCTCAGCACGAAGCGCTCGCCATCGTCCTCGGGCGCCTCCAGCCATCCGGCCAGGCTTCGCACCGGATGGATCTGCGGGACGCGGTTGCGCCCGCATTGTTCGCAGGAGGCAATCGCGATCGCTTCCCAGTGGGCCCGCTTCTTGTCCGCGCGCTCGCCGTTGAGCCTCAGCACGCCGTGGGCGGTCATCAGGGGTTGGATGCTGGCCACGCCAAGCTCGGTGGCCTTCTCGACCAGCCAGTCCATGCGTTCGTTGGCCGGCATGCCGACCGCCAGGTGGACCGCACGCGGCGCCTCGCGCTCGTCCGCCGTGTGGGCGCCCACCCGCACGGCGACTTCGCTGCGGCCCATGCGCTCGACGGTGGCGGCGTATTGCCCACCGTGGCCATCGAACAGCGTCAACGCGTCGCCGGGCTGCATCCTCAGCACCTGCACATGGCGCGCGGCGCCGGGCGGAAGCACGAGCGCGCTGTCGGCGACGAGCGCAACGGCGCAATGGAAGCGCGCCGTCACATCCGTCCGTAGGCGAAGCCGCTCAAGGCCTGCGTGCCTTCGACCTCGTCGATCACGCGCACCAGCGGAGTCAGCTCGCGATAGCGGCCCGCGGTCGCCCGGATGTAGGCAATGAAGCGCGGCGTGTCGGCCAGGTACTTCGGCTTGCCGTCGCGCAGGGTCAGACGCGCGAAGATGCCGGCCACCTTCAGGTGGCGCTGCAGCCCCATCCACTCGACCGAGCGATAGAAGGCGCCGAAATCCTCGTCCACCGGCAGCCCGGCCTTGCGCGCGCGTTCCCAGTAGCGCACCGTGACGTCGAGCACGACATCCTCGTCCCAGCTCAGGAAGGCGTCGCGCATCAGGCTCGCGATGTCGTAGGTGATGGGCCCGAAGACCGCATCCTGGAAGTCCAGCACGCCGAGCGCGGCGCCATCGCCGACCATGAGGTTGCGCGGCATGAAGTCGCGGTGCACGTAGACCTGCGCGGCGGACAGATTGTTCTCGACGATGGCTCGGAAACTTCGCTCCAGCCGCTCCTTCAGCTGGCCTTCGACCGCCACGCCGCGATGGCGCGCGATGTACCACTCGGGGAAAAGCGCCAGTTCGCGCTCCAGGAGTGCCCGGTCGTAGGGCGGCAGCACATCGGGCTTCGAGGCCAGCTGCCATCGGATCAAGGCATCGATGGCCTGGTCGTAGAGCGGCCGCGCGGCGTTGGCGTCGGCCGGGTCGATGACATCCAGCATGGTCTGGCGGCCCAGGTCGTCGAGCAGCAGGAAGCCGGCGGTCTCGTCCCATTCGAGCACCTGCGGCACGCGCACGCCGGCCTCGGCCATCAGTTTCGCGACCTGGACGAATGGAGCGCTGTTTTCCTGCGCGGGCGGCGCGTCCATCACGATCCGGGTCGGCGCGCCCGCCGCATCCACGCGGAAGTAGCGCCGGAAGCTGGCGTCGGCCGAAGCCAGGCGCACGCTCGCGGGCAGCAGATGGTGGCGGTCGGCAATGCGCTCCATCCATTGCTGGAAAGCCCGGGCRCGGGCCGGGTCGCTCCAGGCCGGTGCTTCGGGAAGGGGGGCGGCGGCGCTGGACGATGGCTGAGGGGCTGTCATGGATAATCGATTCTACAAATCCGCCTGGCGCGGAGCTTCGCAACCCGATGGCCCCTGGCGCCGTCTCCCCCTCCAGACGATATTTGTCCCGTACCGATGCCTGACCTGAACCGAGCCGCTTGGCGCCGGTGCCGCCCCCCTTTGCCCTTGGCGCTCCTGTCGCTTGCGCTGCTGCACGCGCAGGGCGCGTGGGCGCAGGACGCGGACCTGGGCGAGCCTCTCGTGCTCAAGCGCTCGCCGCAACTCGCGGAGATCATCCCGGCGCCCCTGCGCGGCCAACTGCCGAGCTTCGTGGACGGCGACAAGATCTCCGGCCGGCCTGACCTCGAGACCGTGGTCGAAGGCAACGCCACCCTGCGCCGCGGCGACCTCTCCCTCAGGGCCGACCGGCTCGAGTATTACCAGCCCGACGATCGCGCCCGCGCCACCGGCAACGTGCGCATCAACCAGGCGGGCAACGTCTACGAGGGCCCCGAGCTCGAGCTCAAGATCGAGACCTTCGAGGGCTTCTTCAACAAGGTCCGCTACCGATTCCTTGCCAGCGGCGGCCGCGGAGATGCCGAACGCATCGACTTCGTCGACAGCAACGTGTCGGTCGCCCGCGTGGCCACCTACACCACCTGCCGGCCCGAGGACTATCCCGGCTGGATGCCGGCCTGGCTCCTGAGCGCCGCCACACTGACGACCGACACGGAGGACAACGTCGGCGTCGCGACCCAGGCGCGCCTGACCTTCATGGGCATCACCACGCCGCCCTTCCCCTCGCTGAGCTTCCCGCTCAGCAACGACCGCAAGAGCGGCATGCTGCCGCCCGTGATCGGCCTCGACAACGTCAACGGCGTCGACATCACGACACCCTATTACTGGAACATCGCGCCGAACCGCGACGCCACGCTGTACCCGACGCTGATGAGCAAGCGCGGCATCAACCTGGGCACCGAGTTCCGCTACCTCGAAGAAAAGTACAGCGGTGAAGTCCGGGCCGACTACATGCCCTACGATCGCCTGCGCGACCGCGACCGCTGGGGCATCTGGACCCATCACTCGCAAACCTTCGACGCCCGGTACTTCGGCCTCGACTCGCTGGTCGGCACGCTGAACATCAACCGCGTCAGCGACAACAACTATTGGCGCGATTTCACCAACACGCCCTCGCTCACGCAGCGCCTGCTGGCCAACGACGGCTCGCTCAACTGGTCCAAGGGCGACTGGAGCGGCACCGCGCGGGCGCTGAGCTACCAGACCCTGCAGTACGCGCCGGCGCCGATCGTGCCGCCCTACGACCGGATGCCGCAGATCACGGCGAACTACAACAAGTTCGACTGGAACGGTTTCGACTTCTCGGTCATCAACGACTACACGCRCTTCGAGGCCAAGAATCCGTTCGTGCAGGGCCAGCCCAACGGCGAACGCGTGTTCTCCCTGGCCTCGCTGAGCCGTCCTTTCCTGACGCCGGGCACCTTCGTGGTCCCGAAGGTGATGCTGAACGCGACGGCCTACCAGTTCGATGGCCCGCTGCTGACCAACGGTGCGACCTCGGCAGACCGCGTGGTGCCGACCTTCAGCCTGGACAGCGGCCTGATCTTCGAGCGCGATGCGAACTATTTCGGCCGTTCCTTCCGCCAGACGCTGGAGCCGCGCGCGTTCTACGTCTACACGCCCTTTCGCAACCAGAACTACCTGCCGGTCTACGACACGGCGCAGAACGACTTCAACTTCGCCACTGTCTATACCGAGAACGCGTTTTCCGGCAATGACCGCATTTCCGACAGCAACCTGCTGACCCTCGGCGTGACCACCCGGCTGATCGACCCCGAAACCGGTGCCGAGGCGGCCCGCTTCGGTGTTGCCCAGCGCCTGCGCTTCGCGGACCAGCTGGTCACGATGCCGGGCGCCTTGCCGGTCACCGACCGGGTGAGCGACCTGCTGCTCGGCGCCCAGATCAACTGGACATCGAAATGGGCCATGGACGGCACCGTCCAGTACAACCCGGACACCCAGACTTCCGCGCGCACCGCGCTGAGCGCGCGCTACAACCCCGGCCCCTATCGCACTGTGAGCGCCGCCTACCGCTACCAGGCTGACACCACGCCCACCTCCAACGACGCCAACCGTGCGCTCGACGTCAGCTGGCAGTGGCCCCTGAACGATCTCTGGGGCGACAAAGGCCAGGATCTGGGCCCCGGGAGGGRTCAAGGCGGCGGTCGCTGGTACGCAGTAGGCCGATTGAACTACAGTCTGGAATCCAGCAAACTGACGGATGGCGTGCTCGGCTTCGAATACGACGGCTGCTGCTGGATCGGGCGCGTGGTGCTGGAACGTGTCACGACCGGACAGGTCACAGCCAATACTCGAATCATGTTCCAGATCGAGCTGGTCGGCTTCGCAAGCATCGGTTCGAGCCCGAGGCGCACGCTGACACAGAACATCCAGCGCTATACGCCGATGCGCCAGCCGAGCATCGGCGCGAGCCGCTTCACCAATTACGACTGAGATCGCGCTTCGCCATGAAACATTTCCGATCCATCCTCACCGTGGCCTGCCTTGCCACCCTCGCCACCGCTGCCGGCGCGCAGGGAGCGGGCATTACCGACATCATGCGGTCCGGACCGCGGCTGGGGCCGGCGCCCACGGAGCCCCGCGCACCGGCGCCTGCCGTGCGCCGCTCGGCCGAATACATCGTCGCGCTGGTCAATTCCGAGCCGGTCACCAACACCGAAGTGCAGTCGCGCGTGCTGCGAGTGCTGAAGGAAAACCCCGAAGCCGAGCGCGTTCCGCGCGCCGAGCTGACGCGGATGGTGCTCGAGCGTCTCATCAACGAGCGGGCCCAACTGCAGATGGGAAAAGAATACGGCATCAAGGTCGATGAACTGGCGGTCGACCAGGCCGAGCAGACCGTGGCCCGACAAAACCAGATCAGCCTCCCCGAACTGCACCGGCGGGTCGCGGCCGAAGGCCTGTCGCGGGAGCAGTTCCGCCGCGACTTGCGCGACCAGCTCATCCTCACGCGGCTGCGCGATCGCGAGATCGAGGCCAAAGCCAAGATCAGCGATGCCGAGGTCGACCAGTTCATCAAGGAACAGCGCGCTGGGGCCAATGCCGCTTTCGCGCCGAACATCAACATCGCCCAGTTGCTGGTCCTGGTGCCCGAAAACGCCAGCGAGGCCGATGTGGCGAAGCTGCAGCAGCGCGCGCAGGGCCTGGCACAACGCGCCCGCGCCGGCGAGGACTTCACCAAGCTGGTGCAGGAGAATTCCGACTCGCCTGACCGCGTCTCCGGCGGCGCCATCGGCATGCGCAGCGCAGACCGATATCCGGGGATCTTCATCGAGGCCACGCAATCGACGCCGATCAACGGCATTGCCGGGCCGATCCGTTCCAGCGCTGGTTTCCACGTGCTCAAGCTGTTGGCCAAGTCCCAGCCTGGCGCCAGCGAAGCGGTCGTCACGCAGACCCAGGTACGCCACATCCTGCTGCGCAACGATCCCAAGCGCAGCACCTCGGAGGCCGTCGCCCAACTGGCCGAGTTCAAGAAGCGCATGCAGGCCGGCACCGCCGATTTCGCCGGCCTGGCGCGCGACAATTCGCAAGATGGCAGCGCCAAGCAGGGCGGTGACCTGGGCTGGGGACGTCCTGGCCAGTTCGTGCCCGAGTTCGAGGAAGCGATGAACCGTTTGGGGCCCGGCGAAATCAGCGATCCGGTGGTCTCGCGCTTCGGCGTTCACCTGATCCAGGTCGTCGCCCGGCGCGATGCCAAGTTGAGCCAGGCCGAGCAGCGCGAAGCCGCCCGCGCCGTGCTGCGCGAGAAGAAGGTCGAGCAGGCCACGGAGACCTGGGCCCAGGAAGTCCGCGCCCGCGCCTACGTCGAGTACCGCGAGCCGCCGCAGACATGACTCGCCCCCAGGTTGGCTCACTTCGTGTAGCCGCCCACCCCCTGCCGGGGGCAACACCAGCGGCCCGGCGA
>NZ_JBFUCI010000305.1:0-7914 GCF_056405335.1 Variovorax sp. P1_H12_2 | reverse complement strand
GCCCCACGTTGGTCAGCACGAATCCGACCACGGGCTGTTGAAACGTGTTGGTGTCGATGTTGCCGGTGGCGCCAAGGGTCGCGAGCGCGACGGTGGCGTCGGCGCCCGCGGTCCAGCCGCTGCTGCTGCGAAACTTGTCCAGCGAATCCCTCGTGTTGAAGACGTAGATGACCGCCTTGGATTGCGCGCCCGCCTGGAACCCGAGCGAGCCCAGGGTGGTGCTGTAGTACGACTCGGTACGGCCGGCCACGCGCAGCGCGCCGCGACCGTATTCGGCCCCCACGCCGAAACTCGCCCCGACCACGGCGGGAAACACGAGCACGCCGTTGGCCTTCGCCACCATCTCGCGCGAGCCCGGCACGCTGGCATACAACTTGGACAGTGCGGCATCCACCTGGGCCTCCATGGAGGCGCGCGACGACGCGGTGCTCGACGTGTCTCCAGGCCGTGTCGTCGTGCAGCCGACGAACGCGACACTCGCCAAGACGACCGAGGCGACGCTCAGGACTGATCGATGAATGGGACGCATGATCGACTCCTTTCCACACGACATCACTGGGCGAATTCAGGCCTCGGCCCGGGCAATCAGGATGGTTCCAGTGTCGAGCTTGCAGGAACGCGCCTGTCCTATTGCCCTTTTCGCCTGCGGGGCGAATCCCGTTCCCGAGGCAACGGAAACAGCCAACTCATCGGTCGCAACAGGGCACGCCACTGTTCGATGAACTGTGCATGGGCCTGCATGGCCATTCGCTCGAACGCGCTGCCGTCGAGATCGCCGTCGAACCGTTCCGAGACGAGATGTCCGTCAGTCAAACGGGTCGTCCGGGCGCTGATGCGGGTCCGGCCGGCGGAGCTTGTTACCTTTGTGACAGACCAGGTGAAGCTTCCGAAGGTCGCGGGGCGGGGGGGCTCGACGACTTCCCACTCGCCAGGCTGCGCCGCCCCGGGAAGCGCAGCATCGCTCTTGACTGCGATGGATCGCTTGTTCATGAGAAAGCCCCTCAATGAATGTCAGAGATGGTATCCAATGCGGGCCGCTTTTGCATGATGGCCGCGCGTGGCCCCGATCCGGCATTCTGGAACTCCCGTTTCGGGCGGTCATCCCGGCGGCCACGTATGCCACGTACGTGCGCGCGGGACCACGTACGTGGGCGTAGGTGGCCGCCCGGCTGGATTTGCCGCACAGGCGCTTCCACAATGATCGCGCCACGCCGACGCATGTCGCTGCGCGGGGCAAGGAAGCGCCACGGAAGGAGATTTAGTGAAAAGCCGATTTCAGATCCTCACCAAGGTGTTGCTGCTGGCCGCGAGCCTGAGCTTCGTCGTTGGGGCGAATGGCCAGGGCGCCCCGGCCAAGGCTTCCACGTCCCAAGGCAAGTCGGCCAAGCCGGCGCCCGAGCTGGAAGCCAAGGTGATGGACCTGTTGCGTGCGATGAGCAACGCCCTCACCGCACCGTCGTCGATGGCGTTCACTGCCGTTGCAACCTATGAAAGCCCCTCCAGCATCGGCCCGCCGCTGGCCTTCACGACGAGCTCCGAAGTCCTGGTGCAGCGGCCGAACAAGCTGCGGGTGATCACGGGCGGCGAGGGCAAGACGTCGGAGTACTACTACGACGGCAAGACCTTCACCGCCTTCGCGCCCTCCGAGAATCTGGTCGCCGTGGCGCCCGCGCCGCCCACCATCGATGCCATGCTCGAGGCGGCATTCAAGGATGCCGCGATCTACTTTCCCTTCGCCGATGTGTTGGGCGCAGATCCTTTTAAGAACCTCACCGAAGGCCTGACCAAGGCCTTCTACGTCGGCCCCTCCACGGCGGTCGGCGGCACCGCGACCGATGTGGTGGCAGTGGCCAGCGACGAACTGTTCATGCAGATTTGGATCGGCGCCGACGACAAGCTGCCGCGCAGGTTGCGTGCCACCTACCGCGGCGACCCGCTGCTGCTGCGCCACCAGGTGGATCTCTCGAACTGGAAGCTCGACCCGGTCGTGGCGGCGGAGGCCTTCGCCTCGGTCAACGCGGCCAACGCGAGGAAGATTCCGTTCGCCGCGCCGCAGCCACCCGCGGCGGCCGCCAAGGCAAGGACCGGCAAGGCGGGCAAGGCGCCATGAAGGACGCGGAAGGACGCTCGAGATGAAACCGATGACAACCATCCTTCCCTGGCTCGCCGCGGCACTGCTGGCCACGGGATTCCACACCTCCGCCTCGGCCTGGGCGCGGGCGAACGCCTGGGGCGGCCGCACGATGGGCGGATTCGGCGGATTCACCCACGACAACGCGTTCGGCGGCAGCACCTCGCACAGCTGGTACGGCGGAACCACCCACACCAACCGCTATGGGGGAACCACCACCGGCGCCTACGGCATGGGGGCCGTGCACACCACGGCCGGCGGCTTCACCACCTATCGACCACCGGCCTACGGTTATGGAGGCTATGCGCCGTACTACCGGCCGGTGGGCGTGCCGTACTACCACCCGGGCTGCTATTACGACTGCGGCGCTGCGGTCGCTGCGGGTGCCGCCGTCGGGCTGGCGGCGGGCGCGGTGGCCGGCGCTGCGTTGGCGCGGGCCAGCACGCTGCCGGCCTACCCCTTGGGCGCCAACTTCTCCACGCTGCCGACAGGCGCGGTCTATGTGGATCGCGCAGGCGTCACCTACTACCAGGTCGGCAACTCCTGGTTCAGGCCCTCGTTCGGCGCCAACGGCGTGTACTACAGCGTGGTCCCGGCGCCCTGAATTCGAACCATCGATCGGTCAACACCATGCGCAAATCGACGTACTCGCGCTCCCTGAAGAATGCCGGCGGGCTGGCCGCGGCGCTGACCTGTCTCTCGGCCGCCGGGCAGACGGTCCTGCCGGCCGATGCATGGCAGTTCGAGTTCATTCCGTACCTCTGGGCGGCCGGGGTTTCGTCGGATCTTCGCTTCGGCCTGACGCCCCGGAGCACCACGCACGTGAGTTCCTCGAGCGTGCTGGGCGCACTCGATTTCGGCGCGATGGGTACGCTCGAGGCCCGCAAGGGCCCCTGGGGTGGGCTGCTCGACATGCAATACGTGAAGCTCGGCGTCTCCCGGCAGCCGACCTTCGGCGCCCCCTTGGGTCTGGACGTCGACTACGAGCAGCAGATCTACACCCTGGCCGGCCTCTATCGGGTGTTCGACAGTTCCGTCGCAGTCGATGTCCTGGCGGGCGGGCGCTACGTGAACGCCAAGACCGATTTGAATATTGCCCCGAACCTGCCCGGCCCGGGGCTCCACGATTCGATCAGCTTCTGGAACGGCATCATCGGCGCGCGCGTGATCGCGCCGATCAACGACAAGTGGTCGCTGCTTGGCTACCTCGACACGGGCTGGGGAAGTTCGACGTCGAGTTGGGAAGCCATCGCGGGAGCCAGCTACCAGTACTCACCCACCGTCTCGTTCAAGTTCGGCTACCGCTACCTGAACTTCAAGAGCGACGATGGGCTCCTCAGCAAGGTGGCGCTCGGCGGCCTGTTCGCGGGCGCCGGCTTCAAGTTCTGACCGAACCGGCGATGGACACGAAAGACAGTTCCCCAACGCCTCCGACGGTGAAGCCGGAAACGGGCACGCCGCCGGCGAAGACATCCGGCGAGCTGGCGCAGTTCAACACCGAACTGGCCGTCGAACGGACCATCATGGCCGCGGACCGATCGCTCATGGCATGGGTGAGGACGGCGCTGTCCATGATCAGCTTCGGCTTCACCATCTACAAGGTCATCGAGGGGCTCCAGCACGAAGCTGTCCACACCATCAAGGCCGAGATGCCACGCGACATGGGCCTGTTCCTCACCGGCCTGGGCACCGTGGCCATGGTGATGGGAACGATCGAGTACTGGCTGCGGCTCAAGCACCTGCGCGAGAACAGCCGGCTTCGCATCATGCAGCCTTCCTTGGTCATGGCGCTGGTCATGTCCGTGGCGGGACTGTTCATCTTTGCCGGCATCGCCTTCAGGCTGCTTTGAGGTGAATCGACCATGTGGGACGTGATGCTGGATGTCTGGATGCGTATCTGGGACGACATCACGAGCGGCCGGCATGCGCCGCTGGCTTTCCGCTTCGTTCTCCAGCCGGCTGTTGCGGCCTTCTTCGCCTTCAGGGCCGGAAGACAGGACGCGCGGGACGGGCGACCGCTCTACATGTGGGCGCTCATGCGCGACCGGGTGCAACGCAAGGCCCTGCTGCGCGAAGGTTGGCATCACATCGGGAAGGTCTTCATCGTGGCCATCGTCATGGACGCCGTCTACCAGTTCATCTCGGTGCGCTGGGTCTATCCGGGCGAGGCCGTGATGGTCGCGGTGGTCCTGGCGGTCCTGCCTTATCTGGTATTTCGCAGCCTGGTGAATCTCATCCTGCGCCGGCGGCCGCATCTCTGACGCACATTCCCAGGAGCAATTTTTTTCGAGGTGACCTGGCGCCTCTCCAACGTTGAGGAAGAAGCATGACGACGAAAAAGCCCAACATCCTGATTCTCTGGGGCGATGACGTGGGTTGGTGGAACATCAGCTACAACAGCCGGGGTCAGATGGGCTACCGTACGCCGAACATCGACCGCGTCGCCAACGAGGGGGTTGCGTTCACCGACTACTACGCGCAGCAAAGCTGCACGGCGGGCCGGGCCGCGTTCATCACCGGCCAGAACCCCATCAGGACCGGGCTGACGAAGGTCGGCATGCCCGGGGCGTCGGTCGGGCTGCACGCGGAAGACCCGACCATCGCCGAGATGCTGAAGCCGCACGGCTACACCTGCGGCCAGTTCGGCAAGAACCACCTCGGCGACAAGGACGAGTACCTGCCCACGATGCATGGTTTCGACGAGTTCTTCGGCAATCTCTACCACCTCAACGCCGAAGAAGAGCCCGAGGATCCGGACTATCCGAAGGAYCCCGCGTTCAAGAAGCGCTTCGGCCCGCGCGGCGTGCTGCATTGCCTGGCCGAYGGCAAGGGCGGACARACSATYGAGAACACSGGCSCGCTGACGAAGAAGCGSATGGARACSATCGACGACGAAACGACCGGGAAGGCRCTCRAYTTCATCGACAAGTGCCAYGCCGACSRSAAGCCYTTCTTYCTCTGGTACAACACSACGGCGATGCATTTCAGGACGCATTGCGCGGAAAAGCACAAGGGMAAGAGCGGCGGGCAGGGCGACTACAACGACGTGATGGTCGCGCACGACGAGCACATCGGGCAGATGCTCGACAAGCTCGACGAACTGGGCATCACTGAAGACACGATCGTGATGTACTCCACCGACAACGGYCCGCACTACAACAGCTGGCCCGACGCSGGCATCACGCCCTACAGGGCCGAGAAGAACACCAACTGGGAAGGCGGCTGGCGCGTGCCGTGCTTCGTGCGCTGGCCCGGMARRTTCAAGGCCGGCACGGTCATCAACGGCATCGTGTCGCACCAGGACTGGCTGCCGACGCTTCTGGCTGCGGYCGGCGAAGACGATGTCAAGGAGAAGCTGCTCGAAGGCTGCAMGGTCGGCGAGAAGAGCTTCAAGGTRCACATCGACGGCTACAACATGCTGCCGTACCTGAGCGGCCAGGTGCAGGAGAGCCCGAGGCAGTCGTTCTTCTACATCAGCGATGACGGGGACATCATGGCGATCCGCATGCACGACTGGAAGGTCGTGYTGATGGAGCAGCGCGCCAAGACGCTGCAGTGCTGGTTCGAGCCCTTCGTCAAGTACCGGGCMCCCAAGATGTTCCAYCTGCGSCGCGATCCGTTCGAGCGGGCCGACGAGAACTCSAACACCTACTGGGACTGGGTCATCTCGCACGCCTACATCGTCTACGCGATGCAGAGTGCGGTCGCGCAGCAGATGGAAGCGTTCGAGAAGTTCCCGCCGCGCCAGAAGCCGGCCGCGTTCAATCTCGATGAGCTCATGCGGAAACTGCAGGAATCGTCCAGCGCCGCACATTGACGTGTCATTGACCCACGCCTGGCTCCGGCACCGGAGGCCGGACCAGGCACTCACCTTCGAAAGCGGACCGTGGCCACGACCATCGCGTTGACTGTCAATGGCAAGTCCGAGGTGCTGCAGGCCGACGATCCGGCCATGCCGCTGCTCTATGCGTTGCGCAATCAGCTCGGCTTGCACGGCATGCACTTCGGCTGTGGCCTGGCGCAATGCGGCGCCTGCACCGTGCACTACGACGGTGAGGCGCTGCGCAGCTGCGTGATGCCCGTCTCGGCTGTGGCCGGCGCCCGGATTGTGACTCTCGAAGGCCTCGGTACGCCCGAGAAGCCACATCCCCTGCAACAGGCCTTCATCGACGAACAGGCCGCGCAATGCGGCTACTGCATCAACGGAATGATCATGCAGGCAGCGGCTTTCCTCGCGAGCAACCGGCACCCGACCGAAGCCCAGGTGAGACAGGCGCTGGCTGCCAACCTGTGCAAGTGCGGCACGCACGTGCGCATCCTGCGCGCCGTGATGCGGGCCGCAGAGCAGATGGCCTGAGCGTTTCGAATGGCCCGCCTCGCTCCGCTTTCCCGTCGCGCACTTCTGCACGGCAGCGGTGTGCTCGTGGTGAGTTTCGTCTTCGCGCCGCGACCGGGCATCGCGTTCGCGCAAGGGGCGGGCACGACAGCAATAGGCAAGAGCGTCGACGCGGGCGAGGTCGGCGGGTTCCTTGCGATCGACAGCCAGGGACGTGTCACGCTCTACAGCGGCAAGGTGGAGCTTGGAACCGGCGTGCTCACGGCCTTGACGCAGATCGTCGCCGAAGAACTCGATGTACCGCTGGATCGGGTCACGATGATCCAGGGCGACACCTTGCTCACGCCCGACCAGCATCCGACCGACTCGAGCCTCTCAATCCAGGCCGGCGRCATGCAGATCCGCAAGGCGGCAGCGACGGCGCGCGAGTCTCTGCTGGACCAGGCCGCGGCCCGCCTGGGCGTTGCCAGGGACCAGCTGCTGGTGCAGGCGGGCACTGTGGCGTCGCGGGCGGGCGGCCCAGGCGTCACGTATGCGGCCCTCCTGCAGGGCCGCAGCCTGTCGATGAAGCTCGACCCGGCGGTGCGCACGAAGGACCCGAAGGACTACCGGATCGTCGGCACGCCTGTTCGCCGTCTCGACATTCCGGCCAAGATCTTCGGCACTTTCGAATTCGTGCATGACGTCCGGCTGCCGGGCATGGTGCACGCACGCATGGTGCATCCCGCAGCCCTGGGCGCCAGGCTCGAATCATGGGACGACACCCCGTGCCGAGGCATCCCCGGCTACCTGCGCGCCGTGCGCCAGGGCGACTTCCTCGCCGTGGTGGCGAATGACGAATGGGCCGCMGTGCGGGCATCGCGCGCGCTCGTGGCGAAGTGGGGCGCCGGCGAGGGCCTGCCCGACGATGCCCGCCTCGAGGCCTGGATGCGCGGCGCGAAGGTCGATCGCGACGAGGTGCTGCAAAGCACGGCCGGGCCAACCGCCGCGCTGGCCGGCGCCGGCCGGCAGCTGCGCGCGAGCTACGACTTCCCGCTGAACACGCATGGCTCGATCGGTCCGTCGTGCGCGGTCGCCGATTTCAAGGAGGGCGCGCTCACCGTCTGGACCCCGTCGCAGGCGAGCCACCTGCTGCGACGGCAATTGGCCACGATGCTGCGGCTGTCCGAGGAGCGCGTGCGCTGCATCTACGTCGAGGGGGCCGGATGCTACGGCCGCAACGGGTCCGACGACTGCTCGTCGGAGGCGGCGCTGATTGCAGTGCAGATCGGGCGCCCGGTGCGGCTGCAGTGGATGCGGCACGACGAGCATGGCTGGGACCCGAAGGGTCCGCCGACTTTGCTGGACTATCGCGCGAGGATTGATCCTCGGGGTCAGGTCGCGGCATGGGAAGCCGACATCTTCCTGCCCGAGCGCCCGATGAAGCGTTCCGGCGTGACCCTGCTGG
>NZ_JBFUCI010000304.1:0-7932 GCF_056405335.1 Variovorax sp. P1_H12_2 | reverse complement strand
GTAGTTGGTGTAGACATGCGAATCGACCCGCACGCCCGGTCCGCCCGGCGGATGCCACATGGTGATGCGGCCCGGCGAGGGCGTGAACTTGTACGGATYCTCGGCGTTGATGCGGCACTCGATCGCGTGGCCGCGCATCTCGATCTGGCGCTGGGTGAACGGCAGCTTCTCGCCGGCGGCCACCATGATCTGCGTCTTCACGATGTCGATGCCGGTGGTGAACTCGGTCACCGGATGCTCCACCTGCACGCGGGTGTTCATCTCGATGAAGTAGAACTCGCCGTTCTCGTAGAGGAATTCGAAGGTGCCGGCGCCGCGGTAGCCGATCTTCTTGCAGGCGGCCGCGCAGCGCTCGCCGATCTTCTCGATCAGCTTGCGCGGGATGCCCGGCGCCGGCGATTCCTCGATCACCTTCTGGTGGCGCCGCTGCATGGAACAGTCGCGCTCGCCCAGGTAGACCGCGTTCTTGTGCTTGTCGGCGAGGATCTGGATCTCGATGTGGCGCGGGTTCTGGAGAAACTTCTCCATGTAGACGGCCGGATTGTTGAAGGCCGCGCCGGCTTCCGCCTTGGTCATCTGGATCGCGTTGACCAGCGCCGCCTCGGTGTGGACCACGCGCATGCCGCGCCCGCCGCCACCGCCCGCCGCCTTGATGATGACCGGGTAGCCGATCGCGCGCGCGATCCGCTTGTTGGTATTGGCGTCGTCGGACAACTCGCCCTCGGAACCCGGCACGCAGGGCACGCCGGCCTTGATCATGGTCTGCTTGGCCGACACCTTGTCGCCCATGATGCGGATCGACTCGGGCGATGGGCCGATGAACTGGAAGCCGCTCTGTTCCACGCGCTCCGCGAAATTGGCGTTCTCGCTCAGGAATCCGTAGCCCGGGTGGATGGCTTCCGAGTCGGTCACTTCCGCCGCCGAGATGATGGCGGGCATGTTCAGGTAGCTCTGCGACGAAGAGGCCGGGCCGATGCACACCGCTTCTTCGGCCAGCTTGACGTACTTGGCGTCGCGGTCGGCCTCGGAATAGACCATCACGGCCTTGATGCCGAGTTCGCTGCAGGCGCGCTGGATGCGCAGCGCGATCTCCCCGCGGTTGGCGACTAGGATTTTCTTAAACATGAGCGCCCTCGCGGCTCGATCGCGCCAACGCGCGACCACCCCGGATCGGGACCAGTATCTTCTTGAACATGGTCACTCGATGATGAACAGGGGCTGGCCGTATTCGACCGCCTGGCCGTTCTCAGCGAGGATCTGCGTGACGGTGCCGGACTTGTCGGCCTCGATTTCGTTCAGGATCTTCATCGCCTCGATGATGCAGACGGTGTCGCCTTCCTTGACCTGGCTGCCGATCTCGACGAAGGCCGGGGCACCGGGGCTGGACGAGCGATAGAAGGTGCCGACCATGGGCGACTTGATCGCATGGCCCGTGACCACGGCTTCCACCGGAGCGGCAGCGGGCGCGGCGGCAGCGGCGGCCGGCGCAGCGACAGGCTGGCCCGCTGCAGGCGCTGCCAGCGTCTGCACATACTGAACCGGCGCCGCGATGCCGCCCTTGACGATGCGGACCTTGCCCTCGGTTTCGGTGATTTCCAGCTCGGAAATATTGGATTCGGACACCAGGTCGATCAGTGTCTTGAGCTTGCGTAGATCCATGGGACTCCAGCGCCGGCTTTGCCGGTCATTTGAATTTAACTCGCCTGAAGATCCGGTTATTTCGGCGTTTCAACGCCAACTACCGGATTTGTAGGGGCTGGATTCTAGCCGCGAACTAGGCCCGCCGCCACGACTGCAGGTCGCCGGCGTCGAGCTGGCCCATTTTACGCGCGACGACCGCGCCGCCCGAATCCACCACCAGGGTGTAGGGCAGGCCCCCCGCAGTGTTGCCCAGTTGCTTGACCAACTCCGTGCCTTGCAGGCCCGCGAGCCCGATCGGATAGCTGACCGGCGTCTTGAGCAGGAATTTGCGCACCGCGCTGGGCTGATCGATGGCCAAACCCACCACTTGCCAGYCGTTGCCGCGCATTTCGCGGAAGAAAGCGTCGATCACCGGCATTTCCTCGACGCACGGCGGACACCAGGTGGCCCAGAAATTGAGGACCAGGGGCTTGCCGCGAAGCCCTTCGAACAGCAGTTCCCCACCCTCGGGCCGCTCGAAACGCTGCGCCCAGAAGGCCTCGTCGAGCCGCTTCCCGTCGCCCTTTTCGTCCCGATGCTGCCGCCACCAGGCGCCGCCGATCCCGGCGGCGGCCGCAACTGCAGCCACTCCACCGTAGAGCCAGCCACGGCGTGTAGGGTTCGAACTCATCCACCATCCTTTTCTTTTTCCATCAGGCGCCGCAATGCCGCGAGGTTGCCGCGCGGCACACGCCCCTGGGTGTCGGGCTTGAGCGCCCCGCGCAGGTCGTCCAGATCGTAGACCAGCAGGTGGACCCCGATCTCCTCGCCCAGCGCCCGACTGGCCGCATGTACGCTGAGCGCCTCCACCTGCTCGCCGTGGAAGCCGGTGACCATGCGCGGCTCGTAGTCCACGTGGTGATCGATCAGCGCGATCTCGGCCGATTTGGAGTCGTCGCAAAACAGCTGGATGTAGATGTCGGACAACCGGGTCGCCGTGCCGTGCCAGACGGCGCCGCCCACGTGCGGCCGGAACTGCGCCATGCGCTCCATCCATTCGAGCGCCAGCAGGCGCAGCGCGTGGAGCTCCTGCGGCTGGGTGTCGGCGCAGAAGAGCTCGATGTAGTCGCGGACCTCGGCCTCGACCTCATCGTTGTTCGGCAGCGCGGTGCGCACGGGCAACCCGAGGTCGCGCAGCGCGCGGCGCTTGGCGGGCCCGTATTCCAGCCCCTCCTCGACCACGAGGCGGGCCGCGACGGCGGCGATTTCCTGCTTCGACGTGTCCATCGGGCCATTTTGCCCGCTCTGCGCCGCTTGCAAACGGATGGCCCCTGCGCATCCCTAGAATCGACCGATGCACATTCACATTCTCGGCATCTGCGGCACCTTCATGGGGGGTGTGGCGGCACTTGCGCGCGAAGCCGGCCACCGGGTGACCGGCTGCGACGCCGGCGTCTATCCGCCGATGAGCGACCAGCTCCGGGCGCTCGGCATCGACCTGATCGAGGGCTTCGGCGCCGACCAGCTGGCCCTGAAGCCGGACATCTTCGTGGTCGGCAACGTGGTTTCCCGGGCCCGGACCGCCGACGGCGGGCCGAAGTTCCCGCTCATGGAAGCCATCCTCGACGCCGGCGCCGCCTACACCAGCGGGCCGCAATGGCTGGCCGAGCACGTGCTGCAGGGCCGGCACGTGCTGGCCGTCGCCGGCACCCACGGCAAGACCACCACCACCTCGATGCTGGCCTGGATCCTCGAGCGCGCCGGTCGGGCGCCCGGTTTCTTGGTCGGCGGCGTGCCGCTGGACTTCGGCGTCTCGGCGCGGATCGGAGGAGCGACACCTCCCCAGGCCGGCGCCGGGCCACTCCCAAGGCGGCCTGCGGCCCCCTCGGGGGGCAGCAAACCAGCAGTGGAGAGCGTGGGGGCCCCCTTCGTGATCGAGGCGGACGAGTACGACACCGCCTTCTTCGACAAGCGCAGCAAGTTCGTCCACTACCGTCCGCGCACCGCGATCCTGAACAACCTGGAGTTCGATCACGCCGACATCTTCGACGATCTGGCGGCCATCGAAAGACAGTTCCATCACCTGGTGCGCACAGTGCCGGGCAGCGGGCGGGTGGTCRTCAACGCCACCGAGGAGAGCCTGCAGCGCGTGCTGGCCCAGGGCTGCTGGAGCGAGCTCGCGCGCTTCGGCGCCGGCGGCGAATGGCAGGCTTCGGGCCCGCACGATGCCTTCGACGTGCTGCGCCGGGGCGAGCGCGTGGGCCGGGTCGAATGGGCGCTGTCGGGGCTGCACAACCAGATGAACGGCCTGGCGGCGATCGCGGCTGCCGATCACGTGGGCGTCGCGCCCGCGGCCGCTGCCGATGCACTGGCGAGCTTTCGCAACGTGCGCCGGCGCATGGAACTGCGCGGCAGCGTGGAGCGCGCCCCCGGAACGATCACGGTCTACGATGATTTCGCGCACCACCCGACCGCGATCCGCACCACGCTCGACGGCTTGCGCCAGAAGCTCGATGCCGCCGGCCGGAAGCAGGATCGCATCCTTGCGGTCTTCGAGCCGCGCAGCAACACCATGAAGCTCGGCACCATGGCAGCCCAGTTGCCCTGGAGCCTGGCGGCGGCCGACCTGTCGTTCTGCCACAGCGGCGGTCTCGACTGGGACGCCGCGGCGGCGCTGGCGCCGATGGGCGACCGGGCCCGGGTGGCGGATGCCATCGATCCGCTGGTCGCGCAGGCGGCGGCGGCGGCACGCGCCGGCGATCACATCGTCTGCATGAGCAACGGCAGCTTCGGCGGCGTGCACGAAAAGCTCATTTCCGCTCTCCACGCGCGAGAATGAAGCCATGCGCGCCCGCCAGCTCATCGAGACCCTCCAGCTGCAGCCCCACCCCGAGGGTGGCTGGTTCCGCGAGATGTTTCGCTCGGCCGCACAGGTACTGCCGGCCGATGGACGGGCGGCGCGCGATGCGCTCACCACCATCTACTACCTGCTCGAAGCACAGCAGCACTCGCGCTGGCACCGGGTGCAGTCCGACGAGGTCTGGATCCACCTCGAGGGCGCACCCCTGGCGTTGTGGACCAGCGACGCGGCGCTGCGTACGGCGCCCGCTCATCTGCGGCTCGGACCGGTCGACGTCCACGGCACGCGGCCCCAGCACACCGTGCCGGCCGGCCAGTGGCAGGCGGCACGGCCGATCGTGGCAGCGGCGGGCGACGACTACACGCTGGTGAGCTGCACCGTGGGTCCGGGCTTCGACTTCGACGATTTCGCCTTCATGCGGCCCGATGGCGACGAGGCGGCGCTGCTGCGCCACCACTGGCCCGATCTGGCGGCGCTGATCTGATCCGCTGATCCAGACCGGCGCCGGGCCGCCACCGGGCGGCCGACATTCAGCGGCGGCGCTTCTTGACCGCGTGCGCCAGCAGCTCCAGCACCTGGGTCGAATCGTCCCAGCCCAGGCAGGCGTCGGTGATGCTCTGGCCGTATTCCAGCGCCGAAATCGCATCCTTGCCCGCCGTGAACTTCTGCGCCCCGGCCTTCAGGTGGCTCTCGACCATCAGGCCGAACACGCTGTGGCTGCCGCCGGCGATCTGGTCGGCGATGTCCCGCGCGACGTCGATCTGCTTCTGGTGCTGCTTGCTGCTGTTGGCGTGGCTGCAGTCGACCATCAGCTTGGGCGGCAGCTTGGCGGCCTCGAGGTCCTTGCAGGCCGCCGCGACGCTGGCCGCGTCGTAGTTGGGCGCCTTGCCGCCGCGCAGGATCACGTGGCAATCCTTGTTGCCCTTGGTCTGCACGATCGCCACCTGGCCGTTCTTGTGCACCGAGAGGAAATGGTGGCCGCGCGCCGCCGCCTGGATGGCGTCGGTGGCGATGCGGATGTTGCCGTCGGTGCCGTTCTTGAAGCCGATCGGCGCCGACAGGCCCGAGGCCAGTTCGCGGTGCACCTGGCTCTCGGTGGTGCGGGCGCCGATGGCGCCCCAGGAGATCAGGTCACCGATGTACTGCGGCGAGATCACGTCGAGGAACTCGCTGCCCGCCGGCAGGCCCATGCGGTTGATGTCGATCAGCAGTTGGCGCGCGATGCGCAGGCCCTCGTCGATGCGGAAGCTCTCGTCGAGGTAGGGATCGTTGATCAGGCCCTTCCAGCCCACCGTGGTCCGCGGCTTCTCGAAATAGACCCGCATCACGATCTCCAGCGTGCCGGCGTACTTCTCGCGCTCGGCCTTCAGGCGGCGCGCGTAGTCGAGCGCAGCGGCCGGGTCGTGGATCGAGCAGGGGCCCATGATCACCAGCAGACGGTCGTCCTTGCCGGCCATGATGTTGTGGATCGCGTGGCGGGTGCCGGTGATCAGCGATTCCACCGGCGTCCCGGCGATCGGGAAGAAGCGGATCAGATGTTCGGGGGGAGGCAACACAGTGATGTCCTTGATGCGTTCGTCGTCGGTCCTGCTGGTTTTTTCGACGTTCGCATACCAGGTGTCGCTGGGCGGGGCGGCTTTCGTGCTCATCTGTGCTTCCTTGGAGAGGTCTGGATTTCGTGAGGCAATAAAAAAACCGCCGGGCTTGTGGCACCGGCGGTTCTGGGAGGTTCTGCTGTCTGCTTGCTTTACGCGCGCGCCTCTCGTCCGCCGGAAACCGGGAACCAAAAGAAGGCAAAGTAATAAGCGCGGGCGGCGGACATGGGAGGGGACTGTAGCACAGAAAGAAGCCGCTCAGGCGGTGCCGCCGACGGTCAGGCCGTCGATGCGCAACGTGGGCTGGCCGACGCCGACCGGCACGCTCTGGCCCTCCTTGCCGCAGGTGCCGACGCCTGAATCGAGCGCCATGTCGTTGCCGATCATCGTGACCCGCGTGAGCGCGTCGGGGCCGTTGCCGACGATCGTCGCGCCCTTCACCGGGTACTGGATCTTGCCGTTCTCGACCCAGTAGGCCTCGCTGGCCGAAAAGACGAACTTGCCGCTCGTGATGTCGACCTGGCCGCCGCCGAAGTTGGTGGCGTAGAGGCCCTTCTTGATGCTGGCGACGATTTCCGCGGGGACCCGGTCGCCGCCCAGCATGTACGTGTTGGTCATGCGCGGCATCGGCGCATGGGCGTAGCTCTCGCGGCGGCCGTTGCCGGTGGGCTTGGCCTTCATCAGCCGGGCGTTGAGCGAATCCTGGATGTAGCCCTTGAGGATGCCGTCCTCGATCAGCACGTTGCGCTGGGTCGCGTTGCCCTCGTCGTCGACATTGAGCGAACCGCGGCGGTCGGCGATGGTGCCGTCGTCGAGCACGGTGACGCCCTTGGCCGCGACGCGCTGGCCGATGCGCCCCGAGAAGGCGCTCGACCCCTTGCGGTTGAAATCGCCTTCGAGCCCGTGGCCGATGGCTTCGTGCAGCAAGATGCCCGGCCAGCCCGGGCCGAGCACCACCGTCATCTCGCCCGCCGGCGCGGGCCGGGAATCGAGGTTGGTCAGCGCCGACTTGACGGCCTGGTCCACATATTCCGCGATGTGCTCGTCATCGAAGTACGCCAGGCCGAAACGGCCGCCGCCGCCGCCGGAACCGACTTCGCGGCGACCGTTCTGCTCGGCGATCACCGTCACCGACAGCCGCACCAGCGGCCGCACGTCGGCGGCCAGGGTGCCGTCGGCACGCGCCACCAGCACCACGTCGTATTCGCTCGCCAGGCCGGCCATGACCTGGGCCACGCGCGGGTCGCGCGAGCGCGCGAGCTGCTCGACCTTCTCGAGCAGCTTGACCTTGGCGGTGCTGTCGAGTGTCGAGATCGGGTCGACGCCGTTGTAGAGCGAGCGGCTGGCCGCGATCTTGCGCGTCGGCGCCTTGACGCGCGCGGTCTTGCCGGCGGCCGAGATGCTGCGCACCGTGCGCGCGGCATCGAGCAGCGAGGCTTCCGAAATGTCGTCCGAATAGGCGAAGGCGGTTTTCTCGCCGCTGACCGCGCGCACGCCGACGCCCTGGTCGATGCTGAAGCTGCCGGTCTTGACGATGCCCTCCTCGAGGCTCCAGCCCTCGCTGCGGGTGTACTGGAAGTAGAGGTCGGCGTCGTCCACCTGGTGCGCCTTGATCTCCGCGAGCGCACGCGAGAGGTGCGATTCGTCGAGGCCGAAGGGCGTGAGCAGGAGCTGTTGCGCCGTGGCGAGGCGCTCGATGGTGGGTTCGCGGGAGATCATCGAAACATTCTAGGCTCCCCCCCAGGTTGCCCGGCACTTCGTGTCCGGGCGCCCACCCCCTACCGGGGGCAACACCAGCGGCCCGGCAAAGCCGGTTCCGCGGTGTTTCACCAACGGGCCTGGCTGCGCCGGCCGGTG
>NZ_JBFUCI010000303.1:0-7963 GCF_056405335.1 Variovorax sp. P1_H12_2 | reverse complement strand
CCCCGTGGCCCGTCCCGCGGCATCGCCGCCCCGCACGATCAGGATCCGCACGCCCGGACCCACCTGCGTCCGGACCAGAGCCCACAGGCTTTCGGAATCGAACTGCGCCGCATCGGCGGACGGCGCGTCGATCGCCGATGCCGGCACCCCGGCCTCACGCAGCCCGCGGGTGGTGCCGGGGCCGGTGGCCCAGAAACGCACCTGCGCGGGCACGCGGACATCGATGCCGCGAAAGAAATGCTCGGCCGCGGCAGCGCTCACGAACATCAGCGCGTGGTAGTCGGAAAGGCGCTGCCAGGCGGCGTGGAGCTGCGTCGGGTCTTCGAGCGGCTCGATCGCGATCAATGGCAGCGCAACGGCCTCCAGCCCCGCCGCACGCAGGTCGTCCACCCATCGCGCAGCCTCTCTGGCCGGCCGTGTGATCAACAACATGGGCAAGCCTGGCGACGCTTCATGTCCGGAGCAGGCGCGCCACCGCTTCGCCCAGCGCCGCCGCTTGTGCGGCATCGGCCGCATCGGCCACCCGATGCACGCGCACCAGCGGCGTCACGCCTTCGGGATCGCCGAGGGCGGCGTCGATGCGCAGGCGGCCGTCGGCCTGCCAGCGCGCGTGCGCGGCCAGCGGCATCGAACAACTGCCGCCGAGGGCGCGGCTGACGGCCCGTTCGGCGGCGGTCGCGAGGCCGTCGCCGCGGCTCGCCAGGGGCGCGAGCAACGCGAACAGGTCGGCGCGGTCGGACCGGACCTCGATGCCGAGCGCACCCTGCCCGGCGGCGGGCAGCATCGTGTCGGGCTCGAAGCACTCGCGAATGCGGCTCTCGAGACCGAGCCGCTTGAGCCCGGCGGCGGCGAGCACGATCGCGTCGTACTGGCCCTCGTCGAGCTTGCGCAGCCGGGTGTCGAGATTGCCGCGCAGGGGCTCGATGCGCAGATCGGGCCGCAACGCGCGCAGCAGAACGACGCGGCGCAGGCTGGAAGTGCCGACCACCGCTCCCTGCGGCAGCGCGGCGAGCGAGGCATGGCGCGGCGACACCAGCGCATCGCGCGGGTCTTCGCGCTCGAGTACGCAGGCCAGCGCGAAACCTTCGGGCAGGTCCATCGGCACATCCTTGAGCGAATGCACCGCGATGTCGGCGCGTCCTTCCTCGAGCGCGAGTTCGAGTTCCTTGACGAACAGGCCCTTGCCGCCGACCTTGCTGAGCGAGCGGTCGAGGATCTGGTCGCCGCGGGTGGTCATGCCGAGCAGTTCCACCGCGTGGCCCTGTTCTTGCAGCAGCGCCTGGACGTGTTCGGCCTGCCACATGGCCAGGCGGCTTTCGCGCGTGGCGATCACGATGTTGCTCAAGACCGTTTTCCGTATGAATGAGAGACCCGTGGGATGCTAGCATGTTGCGCCGCAGCAACGTCGGCATGTCCCCAGTCCACGAGGAGAAGTTTCGAATGAAGACGAGCCCCGCACCGGTTGCCGCGAAGCGCCGGACCCGTGACGAAGACCTGCCCCTGGTCGCCGACATCCGGCTCCTGGGCCGCATCCTCGGCGACGTGATCCGCGAACAGGAGGGGGACGACAGCTACGCGCTGGTGGAGAAGATCCGCACCCTGTCGGTGGCCTTCCGGCGCGATGCCGACCATGCGGCGGACCGGGCGTTGAAGAACCTGCTGAAGGGACTGAGCGCGGCCGAGACGGTGAGCGTGATCCGCGCCTTCACCTACTTCAGCCACCTGGCCAACCTGGCCGAGGACCGGCACCAGATCCGCCGCCGCACCGAGGCCGACCGCGCCGGCGACAGCGCCGAGGGCAGCCTGGAGACCGCGCTGGCGCGCATCCGCAAGGCCGGCATCAAGCCCGAAGCGGTGGTCGAGTCGCTGGCCCACAGCTACGTCTCGCCGGTGCTCACCGCGCACCCGACCGAGGTCCAGCGCAAGAGCATCCTGGACGCCGAGCGGGCCATCGCGCAGTTGCTCGCCACCCGCGACGAGATCGCGCTGCGGCAGCGCGCCTTCGCCGGTGGCAAGGATGCGCTGACGCCGCTGGAGTACGCGGACAACGAGCGCCAGATGCGCACGCGCGTCACGCAGCTCTGGCAGACCCGCCTGCTGCGCTTCTCCAAGCTCACGGTGGCCGACGAGATCGAGAACGCGCTGAGCTATTACGAGGCGACCTTCCTGCGCGAAATCCCGCGGGTCTATGCCGATCTCGAGAAGGCCCTGGCCCAYGGCGCCAGCGTGCCCTCGGTGGCGCCCTTCCTGCGCATGGGCCAGTGGATCGGCGGCGACCGCGACGGCAACCCGAACGTGACCGCCGAAACGCTGGAGTACGCGCTGCGCCGGCAGAGCGAACTGGCGCTGCGCCATTACCTCACCGAAGTCCACTACCTGGGCGGCGAGCTGTCACTGTCGGCCACGCTGGTGGACGTGTCGGTCGAGATGCAGGCGCTGGCCGAGCGCTCGCCCGACAGGAACGAGCACCGGGTCGACGAGCCCTATCGCCGGGCCCTGGCCGGCATCTACTCGCGGCTGGCCGCCACCCTGCGCGAGTTGACCGGCGGCGAGGCCGCGCGCCATGCGGTGCCGCCGCAGAACCCGTATGCGACGGCCGAGGAATTCCTGGCCGACCTGCACACCATCGAGGAGTCGCTGGCCGACGAACACGGCACCGTGCTCGCCGCGCCGCGCCTGCATCCGCTGATCCGTGCCGTGGAAGTGTTCGGCTTCCACCTGGCGACCGTCGACCTGCGCCAGAGCTCCGACAAGCACGAGGCGGTGGTGGCCGAACTGCTGGCCACCGCGCGCATCGAGCCCGGCTACGCGGCGCTGGCGGAAGAGGACAAGCAGGCGCTGCTGCTGCGCCTGCTCGACGACGCCCGGCCCCTGCGCGTGCCCGACGCCGACTACTCGGCGCTCGCCCGCAGCGAGCTCGCGATCTTCGCGGCGGCACGCACCGCCCGCGCGCGCTTCGGCGCGGCTGCGATCCGCCACTACATCATCAGTCACACCGAAACCGTGAGCGACTTGCTCGAAGCGCTGCTGCTGCAGAAGGAAGTGGGACTGCTGCGAGGCACCTTGGCCGACAACGCGACCTGCGACCTGATCGTGGTGCCGCTGTTCGAGACCATCGAGGACTTGCGCAACGCGGCGCCGATCGTGCGCGCCTTCTATGCGCTGCCCGGCATCCATGCGCTGGTGCGGCGCTCGGGCGCCGAGCAGGACGTGATGCTGGGCTACAGCGACAGCAACAAGGACGGCGGCATCTTCACCAGCAACTGGGAGCTGTACCGCGCCGGGCTGGCGCTGGTGGCGCTGTTCGACGACCTCAACGCCGACGGCGGAGCGCCGATCCGGCTGCGCATGTTCCATGGCCGCGGCGGCACCGTGGGCCGCGGCGGCGGTCCGAGCTACCAGGCGATCCTGGCGCAGCCGCCGGGCACCGTGCGCGGCCAGATCCGCCTGACCGAGCAGGGCGAGGTGATCGGCTCCAAGTACGCCAACAGCGAGATCGGCCGGCGCAACCTCGAGACGCTGGTGGCCGCGACGCTCGAGGCCACGCTGCTGCCGCCCGCCAAGGCGGCACCCGCCACCTTCGTCGCCGCAGCGGCCGAGTTGTCCGAGGCCAGCATGGCGGCCTACCGCGCGCYGGTCTACGAGACGCCGGGCTTCGGCGACTACTTCTTCAGCGCCACGCCGATCCGGGAGATCGCCGAGCTCAACATCGGTTCGCGCCCGGCTTCGCGCAACCCGAGCCGCAGCATCGAGGACCTGCGCGCCGTGCCCTGGAGCTTCAGCTGGGGCCAGTGCCGCCTGACACTGMCCGGCTGGTACGGCTTCGGCTCGGCGATCGAGCGATTCCTCGCGCAAGCCGCCAACCCGGCCGCACGCAAGGAGCGCCAGGCGCTGCTGCAGCGCATGTACGCCCAGTGGCCGTTCTTTCGCACACTGCTGTCGAACATGGACATGGTGCTGGCCAAGAGCGACCTGGCGCTGGCCTCGCGCTACTCGGAGCTGGTGGCCGAGAAGAAGCTGCGGCAGAAGGTGTTCTCGATGATCGAGGCGGAATGGCACCGCACCTCCGAGGCGCTGACGCTAATCACCGGCGCGAAGCAGCGCCTGGAGGGCAACGCCGACATGCAGCGTTCGATCCGGCATCGCTTCCCCTACATCGACCCGCTGCACCACCTGCAGGTCGAACTGATGCGCCGCTACCGTGCGGGGCAGGTCGACGAGCGGCTGCAAAAGGGCATCCACATGTCGATCAACGGGGTGGCGGCGGGGTTGCGCAACACCGGCTAACGGCCCGATGGGGCCGCGGCGCGGGGGCCCATCGGATCAGTCCCCCAGCAGCTCCCCGATCGACTGCAGGTCTTCCACGTGGTCGCAGACCGCCTTCACGACCATCGTGATCGGAATGCCCAGCAGCAGGCCCCAGATTCCCCACAGCCAGCCCCAGAAGATCACGCCGACGAAGACCGCGACCGGATTCATGCGGCTGCTCTTGCTCGTGAGGACGGGCACCAGCAGACTGCCGACCAGGGTATGGATCAGCAGTGAAGTACCGCCCACCAGCAGGGCCATCTCGACGCCATTGAATTGCAGGAAAGCCACCAGCGCCGCGGCCGACATCACGATCAGCGAGCCGATGTACGGGATCAGGTTGGTCACCGCCGCCACGATGCCCCACACGGCCGCGTTCTCGAGCCCGATGCCCCAGAACGCGAGGCCGGTCGCGATGCCGACCAGCGCGCTGGTGAGGATCTGAACCAGCAGGTAGCGCTCGATATGCACCGTAATGTCGTCGAGCACATGCACCGTGATCTTCTTCTTCTGCAAGCTGGGCCCCGTGATCTTGACCAGCTTGCGGCGAAAGGTGTCGCCCGAGGCCAGCGCGAAGAAGGTCAGGAAGGCCACCAGCGTGAGCTGGCCGGCGGCGGCGATCAGCCCCACCGTGCCGCTCCACAGGTAGTCGCGGACGTTGAACGGGGGCCGCTCGATCATCACCCGCGCCACGCCCTTGCGCGCCGCCACCTTGGCCGAATTCTCCTCGGCCGCCTGCTCGAGCTGCGCCGCAGCCTTCTGCACCGTGTCGAGGGTGTTGGTGTCGGCGGTGCGGCTGCTGGTGCGCATCGCAAGGCGCAGCTTCTGCGCCGCCACCGGCAGCGAATCGACCAGCTCGGAGGCGCTGCCGGCGAGCGAATAGCCGGTCCAGCCGAAGGCACCGCCGATACCGAGCAGGATCACGGCCGCGCCGACCCAGCGCGAGATCTTCCAGCGTTCGAGACGATCGACCAGCGGCGCCAGCGCATAGGTCAGCATCAGGCTCACCATGAGCGGGATGAAGACCGCCGCCGCCCAGCGCAGCGCGAACACGCTGGCCAGCACCGCCAGCACCAGCAGCGACGCGCTGCGCACGTCGACCGGCATGTGCAGCAGCATGCGTTCGGGCTCCTGCGACGGCTCGACCGCGGCGTCTGCCCCCGGCTCGACCACATCGTTMACCGTGCGTCCTTGAGCGCTTCGCGCACGGTCGACAGCTGGCGGCGCGACACCACCACCGGTTCGGGGATGCCGTCGAGCCGCAGCGCCCAGCCTTCGGCGTCTTCGCCGTCGTCGTATTTCTCGAGGGCACGAATGGCCGAGCGCGCCACCAGCGCGTTGCGGTGCACCCGGACGAACTTCGCCGGATAGCGTTCCTCCAGCTCGGACAGGGAGCCGTCGAAGATGTGGCTGCGCGATGCGGTGCGCACCGTGAGGTACTTGAGCTCGGACTTCAGATAGAGGACCTCCGACAGCGGGACCCTCTCGGTGCGGCCGCGGTCCTGGATCAGCAGCGCGTCCTGCGGTTCCGGGACCGGCACGCGCCGCTCCTTCAGATAGCGCTCGGCCTTCTGCAGGGCCTGCTGAAGGCGTTCGGCCCGCACCGGCTTGGTCAGGTAGTCGACCGCCTCGAGTTCGAAGGCCGTGACCGCGTGGGCCGCATAGGCGGTGACGAACACCACGGCCGGCGCAGCCTCGTGATGGCGCAGCCTGCGGGCCAGTTCGAGGCCGTCGAGGCCGGGCATGTGGACGTCCAGCAGCACCAGGTCGTAGCGCGCGTTGGCGAGCTGCTTGAGGGCGCCCTCGCCGTGCGCCGCCTCGGCCACCACCTCCGCGGCCGGCGAACGGCAATCGGCCAGCAGGGCGCGCAGGCGCGAGCGCGCCAGCGCTTCATCGTCGACGATCAGGGTGCGAAGAGGATTCATGCTCATGACTCGGCAGGAATGGCGATGCGTACGCGGTAGCTCTTCTCGTCCATGCCGGCGCTGAACTGCGCCTGCATGTCGTGCAGCAGCCGCAGGCGGTCGCGCACATTCGCCAGCGCGATGCCATGGCCGCGGGGCAGCGGCGCATCGGCCCAGCGCAGCGGCGGCAGGCTGTTGACCACCTCGATCAACACCATGCCACCGCGACGCTCGGTTCGGATACGCAGGCGGGCGCCGTCCGGGCTCGGCTCGACGCCGTGCTTGACCGCATTCTCCACCAGCGGCTGCAGCAGGAGGGGCGGCAATCGGGCGTCGTCGGCGGCCGGATCGATGTCCCAGCGAATCCGCAGCCGGTCGCCGAAGCGCACCTGCTCGATCGCCAGATAGCGCTCGGCCAGCGCGATCTCGTCCGCCAACGTGACCGATTCGCCCGGATCGGCCAGCGCCTGGCGGAACAGCTCGCTCAGGTCTTCCAGCATGGCCTCGGCCTTGGCCGGCTCCTGGCGCACCAGGGCGATCGCGCTGTTGAGGGTGTTGAACAGGAAGTGCGGCCGGATGCGCGACTGCAGTTCCTCGAGCCGCGCCGTGGTGGCCGCCGGGGTCTGGCCGCGCGCCCGCAGCACCAGCGCCGCCATCATCAGCCCCGAAAACAGGACGCCGGCCAGGGCGCTGGCCAGCCAGGGCGCCGCGCCGACCACGGCGGTCAGCCGCAGCAGGCCGCAGCCATAGAGGGCCGACAGCGCACCGAGCAGGGCCCCCGTTGCGTACTGCGCCGGGGCCGGCAGCCGTGCCAGCAGCCGCTTCAGCCCACAGGTGGCCAGCAGCCAGACCAGCGTGGCGGGCAAGGCCCCGCCGGTGACGGTTGCGGCCAGCAGCAGCCATTCGGACAGCGTCGGCGCCAGGAACATCGTGGCCACCGCGACCACCACTTCGACGAACAGCACGGCGCGCAGCACGACACCGATCTGGCAGGCGTCGAACAGCGGCCTGCCGGGACGCGCCGACACCCGCCCCCTGCGCTGCAAGGGCGAAGTTGAAGGCGTCGCCGGCGACGCCGAAAGGGGGGCCGATAAAATCGACAGGTTGCGCATCGCAGAAACAATGGGTGTCAAACCCATTATTGCCTCCCCTGATCGGTTCCCATGACCCAAAACCAACTCGACAAGAAATCCGAAGCCTGGTCCGCCCTGTTCTCCGAACCGATGAGCGACCTCGTGAAACGCTACACGGCCAGCGTGTTCTTCGACAAGCGGCTGTGGCAGGCGGACATCGAAGGTTCGCTGGCGCATGCCGGGATGCTCGCAGCCCAGGGGATCATCGGCGCGCAGGACCACGCCGCCATCCAGGGTGGGATGAAGCAGATTCGCGAGGAAATCGAATCGGGCGCATTCGACTGGAAGCTCGACCTCGAGGACGTGCACCTGAACATCGAGGCCCGGCTCACGCAGCTGGTGGGCGATGCCGGCAAGCGGCTGCACACCGGCCGCAGCCGCAACGACCAGGTGGCCACCGACGTGCGCCTGTGGCTGCGCGGCGAGATCGACCTGATCGGCGGCCTGCTGACCGACCTGCAGAAGTCGCTGCTGGCGCTGGCCGAGAAGAACGTCGAGGTGATCCTGCCGGGCTTCACCCACCTGCAGGTGGCCCAGCCGGTGAGCTTCGGCCATCACATGCTGGCTTACGTGGAGATGTTCGCGCGCGACGGCGAGCGCATGGCCGACGTGCGCCGC
>NZ_JBFUCI010000302.1:0-7966 GCF_056405335.1 Variovorax sp. P1_H12_2 | reverse complement strand
GGGCTGGGCATGGTGTTTCCGTGGGGGCTGCTGCAGCTGGGCTGGGCGCGGCTCGACGGCGATGCGGCGTGGCCTCAGATCGTCGTCGAGATCCTCGCGCTCGCGCTCTGGAACGACGTGCATTTCTGGATCAACCACCGCCTGCTGCACACGCGCTGGCTGCGGCGCTTTCACGGGCCGCACCACCGCTCGTTCGTGACCACGCCGTGGGCGACCTACAGCTTCCATCCCGTGGAGGCGCTGATGCTCGGCAACGTGATCCTGCTGCCGATGGTGGTGCACGACTTCAGCTTCTGGTCGCTGGCGGCGGTGCCGGTGTTCAGCCTGCTCTTCAACTGCGTCGGGCATTCGAATTACGACTTCTTCACGGGCGTGTCGTACAGCCACTGGTTCGCGGCGAGCCGCCGGCACCATCTGCACCATGCCGTGCACAACGGCAACTACGGCTTCCAGTTCACGTTCATGGACCGGCTGTTCAGGACGCGCATCGCGGCCGACGCGGCCGAGCCGGTGCTTCAGGTTTTCCGAAAAAAGCGTGGCGCAACAACGGCCTGACGACGCTAGCCGCCGCCTGCCGGGGTTGCGCCACTGGCGCGACTGGCAGAGCCTGGCCTACCTCGCTGCCTTGCCCGCACTGGCGGCCTGGCAATGGCTCCACGGCTTCAACGCGCTGCTTTACGGGCTGATGCTGTTCCTGACGCTCGGCATCGGCGTGATCCATCACAACCATGTGCACCTGCGCATGTGGCGCAGTCGGCGCATGAATCGGCTGACGGACTTCTGGATCACGCTGCTGCAGGGCCACCCGACCTTCGTGTTCTGGCCAGCGCACGTGGCCAACCACCATCGCCACCGGCACGGGCCGAAGGATGTGGCGCGCACCTACCGCTTCGGCGGCGACACCAACCACCTGTGGGGCTATCTGCTGCATCCGTTCCAGGCTGCATGGGTGCTGATGCCGGTGTTCTTCGCATGGCTCGCGCGGCTGCAGCAGCACCGGCGCGGCGCATGGCGCTATTGCATGGCGCAGTACGCGCTGTGGCTGGGCAGCTGGGCGGTGCTGGTGGCGCTCGACTGGCGCAAGGCCTTGGTCTTCGTGATCGTGCCGCAGTTGCACGGGCTGCACTGGCTGCTGGCCACCAACTACCTGCAGCACGCCCATGCAGATGGCCGCAAGTCCGTGCGTACAGCCGCGCGGAAGGAGGCGCCCGGCGATACCCCCGGTAGCCGGCTGAACTACGCCCGCAATTTCGAGGGGCTGGTGAACCCCTTGCTGTTCAACATCGGCCTGCACACTGCACACCACGAGAACCCGCATGCCCATTGGTCCGAGCTCACCCACCTGCATCGCACGCGTTACCGCGCGCTGGTGGACCGCGTGCTCAACGAGGGTGGACTGGTGCCGTACATGGTGCGCGTGTTCGTGCTGGGGACCGTGTGGCCGCGCTTTCGCAGCCGCCCGCTGATGCCTCCCGATTCATCCTTCACCTGAACCATGCCCGTCTCATTCCAACGCGTCTACCTCGAAAGCGCCGGCTACTTCATGCCGGGCGAGCCCATTCCCAACGACCGCATGGACGCGTACATCGCGCCGCTCAATCGCATGTCGGAGCGCATCAAGCGGCGCATCCTGACGGAGAACGGGATCCTCACGCGGCACTACGCCATCGACGCGGAGGGCGTGACCCGGCACACCAACGCGCAGCTGGCTGCTGGCGCGATCCGCGACTGCCTGCGGCGGGGCGGGGCGGAGCTGTCGCGCGTGTCGCTGCTGGCGAGCGGCTCCTCGGGCGGCGACACGCTGATGCCAGGTTTCGCCAACATGATCCAGGGCGAGCTGGCGGCGCAGCCGATGGAAACGCATTCGGTGCACGGCATCTGCGCGGCGGGCGTTTCGGCGATTCAGGCCGCCGCGCAAGGCATCGAGCTGGGCGCGCACCACTCGGCGATGGCGGTGGCGAGCGAGATGCCGTCGCGCCTCTTCAAGCGCTCGCGCTTCGCGGCGCGCGGTTATGAAACCGACTTCGACTCCCATTTCCTGCGCTGGATGCTGTCGGATGGCGCGGGCGCCTTGCTGCTGTCTGACGGCACGCCCATGCTGGCCGGCGCGCCGGGGCTGCGCCTGAAGCTGAAGTGGGTGCACCAGCGTGCCTTTTCGGGCGACTATCCAGTCTGCATGCAGCTGGGCCTGACCGAAGACCGCGCGCGCGGGCATCTCGATTTCGGCTCCTGGGCCGAAGCCGAGGCGGCGGGCGCCTTGTCGCTGCGGCAGGACATCCGCCTGCTGCCGCACCTGTTCGACATCGGCATCCACGAGTACGCGGGGCTGGTGCGCGACGGCTGGGTCGATCCGAAGCGGGTCGATCACTTCCTGTGCCACTACTCGTCGGAGAAGTTCATCCCGGTGGTCGAGGACCTGATGGCCAAGGCGGATCTGTCGATACCGCGCGAGCGCTGGTGGAGCAACCTCGCATGGCGCGGCAATACGGGGGCGGCGTCGATCCTCGTGATGCTGGCCGAGTTTCTGCATACCAAGACGCTGAAGCCTGGCGAGCAGATTTTCTGCTACGTGCCCGAGTCGGGGCGCTTCATGGCGGCGTACATGCTGCTCGAAGTCGAGGCGGCCGATGCGGCTCCCGTGGCGGTGGCTCCCCGCACGGCGGCGGCGCCCGACGACGATCTGGTGATCGCCCCGCCGCACGACCCGGCCGCAGCGCCCGAAGGCCTCGGCGCCTTGCTGACAGAGCTGGCCGCCATCTGGCACGACTACCGCTCCTGCGTCTGGCGCACGCCGCTCATCCGCCAGATCCGCGAGCGCCGCTTCGCCGTGCCCGACTACCTGAACTGGATGGAGCAGTGGGTGCCGCAGGTGCGTGAAGGCAGCCTGTGGATGCGCGAAGGCGCTGCCTCGCTGAGCGAGCCATACCAGATGCTGGCCTCGCTGATCGGCGTGCACGCAGGCGAGGAGCAGAACGACTTCAACATCCTCTTTGGCGACTACCGCAAGGCCGGCGGCACGGTCGAAAAGATCGAAGACCTGCGCCGCAACCCCGGCGGCGAAGCGCTCAATGCCTATTTGCACGGCCTGGCCGCCACGCGGGACCCGATCGGGCTGCTTGGGGCGATCTACATCATCGAGGGTACGGGCCAGCGCATCGTGCCGGCGCTGTTGCCGCTGCTGAAGGCCAGCCTGAAGCTGCCGCCCGATGCCTTCCGCTTTCTCGAGTACCACGGCCACAACGACGAGCAGCACCTGAGCCGCTGGCTCGCGGCGGTCGAGATGGTGATGGCCTTGGAAGGGCAGGCGCGCGCCGCCCGCCAGATCATCGACACCGCCCGCCACACGGCTGCCCTGTACCTGATGCAGTTCCAGAACATCACGGAGCGAATGCCCCATGGATCGAACACCTGATTTCCTGACGCAGGCGCACGACGAGCGCGACCCCAGTCCCTGGCTGGCGCTGTATCTCGACCAGAGCACGCCGCTGTCCGACAACGTCAAGGCCGCATGGCTGGCCGATTCGAGTTCGGGCTCGCGGCAATACCTGTTGCCGTTCCTGCGGCCGATCGCGCGGCTGACGATCATCCTGATCCAGATCGTGAAGGTGTTCCTGCCGCGCGACTGGTCGCACTCGATGCTGCTGCACCGATTCCTGGCCTGGGGCCTGAAGCGCTTCGTCTCGCCGGAGGCCAACTGGCTGATCCTTCGGCACTTTCACCTGGGCTCGCAGGTGCTGGCCTTCATCGGGCGGAATTCGCCGGTTCCGGTGTCCACCAACCCGCTGGAGCCGGCCGACATCGACGCGCTGAAGGACGAGATGTTCCTGAAGCACGACCTGAATCTCTTCAACTTCGTGATCCGGCTGAACAAGGCGCTGCGCGACAAGGGCGTGGCGCTTTGCAAGGCGGAAAAGGTCGATTTCTCGATGATCAGGGAGCCGGAGCTGCGCCTGGAAGACATGCCACGGGGCAGGCTGAATTTCCTCGATCTGCAGAGCGCCATCGAACTGTTTACGCCGCTCTACCAGCTGATGCTCACCGACAACGATTTCTGGCGCGCGGCCAATTCGCTGCAACTGGACGAAACCATCGGCATCTACACGGCGACGATCCTGGCGGCGCCCGAACATCTGATCCTGGTCAACAACAAACACCCGCTTGTGCCCCTGTCGACCCTGCGGGCAGGGCATCGGCTGGTGATCCACGGGCTGTCCACCGAGATGCTGCACAGCCTGCTCCAACGGATGCAGGCGGCGCAGAAAGCCGGGGAGCCGGAGTGTCTTAGCGCCTCAGTGTCGGCGCCGATTGAATCGTGAGCCCGCATGAATGCTGGGGGTTGCTACCGTCCCAAATCGCACAAAGAACAAACGGACCCCAGTTACGGTAGTCGCAAAACAACATTTGGCGGTTCCGCCCGTTCAAGTGCCCACCTATCGCGCCGAAGTGCCTCTGCTGGCCGCCTTGCTGGCGCAGCTGCGGCGACGATGGTACAACGCCGACGATACGCCTCGGTCCGGCGAAGGGGCCCGTCCAGCTTGAGTAGCTCCTGTACTTTCAACGAAAGAGCATGATGGCGGTCGGGCCCYGTGATGCAGGCGAACTCACGCCTCACATTGTTCAAAAGGAGAAAAGCCGTGAAACAACTTCAGTGGACTTCAAACTTGCGTCGCGCCGTCGTGGCGGCGCTTGCCTTGGCGGGCGCAGCGCAGCTGCATGCATTCTCGCAATCGCCCGTTGCGGCCGAGAACGGCATGGTCGTGAGCGCGCAGCACCTCGCAAGCAAGGTCGGCGCCGACGTGCTCAAGCGCGGCGGCAACGCGGTCGACGCGGCGGTCGCTGTGGGCTACGCGCTGGCTGTGGTGTATCCGGCGGCGGGCAACCTCGGCGGCGGCGGCTTCATGACCGTGCAATTGGCCGACGGCCGCAAGACCTTCCTCGACTTCCGCGAGAAGGCACCGCTGGCCGCCACCGCCAACATGTACCTCGACAAGGAAGGCAACGTCATCAAGGGCCTGAGCACCAAGGGCCACCTCGCCGTGGGCGTGCCCGGCAGCGTCTCGGGCATGGAATACGCGCGCGAGAAGTACGGCACCATGAAGCGCGCCGCGCTGCTCGCCCCGTCGATCCAGCTGGCCGAAAATGGCTTCGCGCTGGAGCAGGGCGACGTCGACCTGCTCAACACCGCCACGGCCGACTTCAAGGAAGACCCCGCGTCGGGTGCCATTTTCCTGAACAAGGGAGGCCAGCCATTCGTGGCCGGCCAGAAGCTGGTGCAGAAAGACCTCGCGAAGACGTTGAGGGCCATCAGCGTCAGGGGCACGGACGGCTTCTACAAGGGCTGGGTCGGCAACGCCATCGTGGCGTCGAGCCAGGCCGGCAAGGGCCTGATCACGCAGGCCGACCTCGACCAGTACAAGACCCGCGAACTGGCGCCCGTCGAGTGCGACTACCGCGGGTACCACCTCGTGTCAGCGCCTCCGCCGAGTTCGGGCGGCGTGATCATCTGCGAGATGCTCAACATCCTCGAGGGCTATCCGCTCCAGGATTTGGGCTACCACTCGGCCCAGGCCGTGCACTATCAGATCGAAGCCATGCGCCACGCCTACGTGGACCGCAACAGCTACCTCGGCGATCCGGACTTCGTGAAGAACCCGCTCGACCGCCTGCTCGACAAGAATTATGCGGAGAAGATCCGGGCCGTCATCGACCCGAAGAAGGCCGGCGTCTCCAAGGATATCAAGCCGGGCGTGGCGCCGCATGAAGGCAACAACACCACGCACTACTCGATCGCCGACAAGTGGGGCAATGCGGTGTCAGTGACCTACACGCTGAATGACTGGTTCGGCGCCAAGATCACGGCCGCCAAGACCGGCGTGTTGCTGAACGACGAGATGGACGACTTCACCTCGAAGGTCGGCGTGCCCAACCTCTACGGCCTGGTGCAGGGCGAAGCCAACGCCATCGCCCCTGGCAAGCGTCCGCTGAGCTCGATGAGCCCGACCATCGTGACCAAGGACGGCAAGCCCGTGTTCGTCGTCGGCACGCCCGGCGGCAGCCGCATCATCACGGCGGTGCTCCTCACCATCCTGAACGTGGTGGACTACGGCATGAACGTGCAGGAAGCCGTCGACGCACCGCGCTTTCACCAGCAGTGGCTGCCCGACGTGACCAACGTCGAGACCTTCGCACTCAGCCCCGACACGCGCAAGATCCTGACCGACATGGGCCACAATCTGGGCGCGCCACAGCCGGCAAACCACCTTGCGGCGATCATCGTCGGTGCCCCCTCGCTGGGCGGCAAGCCGGTGGCCAGCAACCGGTTCTACGGCGCCAACGATCCTCGCCGCAACACCGGGCTGTCGCTCGGGTATTGATGCGGATCGATGGGATCCTTGACACCCAGTGCTACGTGACCGGCCCGTCTCGCCGGGCCGGTCCGGCAGCGGAGGTTGCGCACTGGCGAAGCGGCCGATGCACCCGATCCCGCACACAGGGACCATGGCGCGGCAGGCTCCAGTCGGCTATGAGCTGAAGCTCGCAATTCTTCAACCCATGTCGGCTCGATGCCCCATGGCTGCCATCTGCGCTATCCGTTCAGCTCGACGATGTCCTCGGGCTGCCAGGTCTTGTCGAAGAAGGGCTGCAGGGGGCCATAAAAGCGCAGGATCGGGAACCAGCCGCGATCGGGCAGCGTCTTGATCCAGTTTCGCTCCTTGCCGGCCGGTGCCTTCGGGCCAAAGTAGACGTCGATCGAGCCGTCGCTGTTCAGCTCGGGCTTGGAATACAGGCTCACCGTCGGAAACTTTTGCCCGTTCTGGAGCATCGACCGGCTCTTCGCGTCGTAAACGATCACCGACCAGAAGTCCTTCACCGGCGGATGGGGTGGAATCCGCAGGCGGTAGGATTTCTTGCCGTCGAGGTAGTTGCCCTTGGAATCGCGCGGCGTCCACATGTACTGCGAGCCGGCGCCGACCACCTTCGATGCCATCGCGGGCGTGTTGCCGGTTGCCGCATACGCGAAGGCCGCACGGCGGTCGATGTTCTCGTAGCCCTGGCTGTCGAACAGATAGCTCCCGCCGACGAAGGCCCATTGCCAACGCCGGTCCGGGTAGACGATCGCGTCGGGATCCTTGCCGCCGTAGGCGACCATCCGTGCGGTCGCCGCTGCAACTCGCGCTGCCTCGACGAGCAGAGCGCGCCGGGCCGCATCGGGCGCGAACGGCTGCCCCTTCACGATTCCGATGGATGCCAGGTAGAAGCGTTGCAGCGAGCCGATTGCGTCGGCGGGCTCCTGCTGCACCAGATCATTCAGCTCCTCGTAGAAGCTGATGTCGTCCGCATGGATCGTGTCGATGGACTTGCCGGAGGCATCCAGAAAAGTGGTGGCTCTCGGGCTGGCCTGCTGCGCAAGCGGATAGACCTTCATCTGCCTGGACCGCTCGGACGCGGCCTTGGGATCGGGATCCACCGCGCGCATGAGCATCCAGACGCCGTACGTCGGTGACCTGGCAACGTGGTAACCGCTGGCAGGTACCTCGCCCTTGTAGTCGGGCGGCAGGAACAGGAACTTGCCGCCTTCGCCCTTGTCCGGCCCGGCGACACCCCCATCGACGATGTAGCGCATCCACATGTCGTCGAAGAGTCCCAGCATCTTTGGCGGCAGTTCGACAACAGTGGGCCCATCCTTCTTGAGGTCGAGAAATGCAATCGTGTAGACCGTGTCGGAATTCGGCGTGAGCAGCAGCGTGTTGGCATCGAGCAGTTCGGACCAGATCGCGATCTGGCTCGGGGTCTTCGCGCCGAAGTCGCCCAGGCCCTTGCGGAACTTGAACATCGAGACGGCAGAGACGTTCTGGAGGTAGACCTCGACCGCGCGGTTCATCACCAGCAGGTCGTTCAGCTGGCCGCTCGCCTTCGCCGTCGGAAAGCCGCCCTTGAACTCGAAGTTGCCGAGCCGGCTCTTGAC
>NZ_JBFUCI010000301.1:0-7991 GCF_056405335.1 Variovorax sp. P1_H12_2 | reverse complement strand
CCGCAGCACCGCGCGCGGATAGCGGCGGTGGTTGCTGTCGGTCCGTTGGCTGCTGATCAGGCCCTTGGCCTCGTAGAAGTGGAGGGTGGACACGGGCACGCCGCTACGCTGCGCCACTTCGCCGACCGAGAGCGTGGTGGTGATGTCGTCTGGTTTCAGCATGAATCTCTCCGAAATCGCTTGACCTCAACTTTACTTGAGGTTTGAAACTTCGGGTCCTGCGGGCGATCCAGCGCGCAAACAAAGGAGTTTTCAATGTCAAGCCAGGTATCGGGATCCGTGTATCGCATCGACAAGTTCGCAGCGCCCCAGGACGCACTTGCGGACTTTCTCGAGCGCTTGCGCTGGGTCGACCAGGCGCTGGGCGCCATGCCGGGATGCAAGCAGAGCCTGGTGCTGACCCAGCTGGGCGACACCAGCGAGTTCAATGTGACGACGGTGGTCGAGTGGGCGAGCCCGGAGGCGATGGCGGCGGCCAAGGCCCTGATCCAGAAGTGGTACGCCGAGGAAGGCTTCAATCCGCCAGCATTCATGCAARGGCTCGGGGTGAAGGCCGACATGGGCCTGTACGGCGGCGCTTGATCACCATGAACCGCGACAAGCCACCTTCCCCCCGCGTGGCACAGGCGCTCGACATCCATCGAAGCATTGCCGCGTGCCACGACTACCTCGCGCGAAGCAACGATGTGCACGCGCTGACGGCGGCGTTGATGTTGCCCTGCTACCGGGCCGAGCTCGGCAGGCTTCAGCTCAAGCCTGCCGAAGAGCACGAGCTGGCGTCGGCCCTCGGGCCGACTGAGTCGAACTCCGAACCGGCCCGCCAGGCGCAWGACGGCCGGTCATCATCGGCAGGTCGATGGTGTCGATGACGGTAGAGTGCGCGCATGTCTCTCACCTACGTCTACCTGACCGTGGCCATCGTCGTGGAAGTCCTGGCGACCAGCTTTCTGAAGGCCTCCGACAGCTTCACCAGGCTGTGGCCGAGCCTGGCCACGGTGGCCGGCTATGCCATCTCCTTCTACTTCCTGTCGCTGGCGCTGCGCGTGCTGCCCACGGGCATCGCCTACGCCATCTGGTCGGGCGTCGGCATCGTCCTCATCTCGCTCGTGAGCTGGCTCTGCTTCGGCCAGTCGCTGGATGGTCCGGCGATCGTCGGTCTCGGACTCATCATTGCGGGTGTCGTGGTCGTCAATGCGTTCTCGAAATCGGTCGCTCATTGAGCGGCAGGCCGCCTCAGGGCGGTGACGGCTGCTCCAGCACCCATCGTGYCAGCAGCGTCGCGTCGGCCTCGTTGACCCGGGGCTGCCGCGGCATGGTGACGCGGCCCCAGTGGCCTACGCTGCCGCTGCGAATCCTGCCCGCGAGGCGCGAGGGCGCCGCCCCATCCTCGCGGTAGCGTGCCGCGATTTGCGCGAAGCCGGGGCCGACCTGCTTGTGGACCATGCCGTGGCAGGACAGGCAGCCGTTCTGCCGCGCCAGCGCCTGCGCCCGCTCGTCGGCCGTGGCCGGCCCTGCCATCAGCAGCAGCCCGGCAATCAACATCAGGGGTCGGGCCATCGTCAAGCGCATCGGCCCGGATTGTCTGCCAATTCGATTAGGGTGGGAGGGGCCTGCCGCTGTGTCGCAAAGGAATGCACGGCACCGGCCCTTCAGCGCATCCCGGTCGCGGCCGTGAAGCGCGCCAGGGTCCAGCCGTGCCCGAGCAGCAGCATGCGCGTGTGCAACTCGCCCAGCACCTGCGGCGAGATTTCGCGCCCGAGGTAGGTCAGCGTCTTGTCGCGCAGGTCGACGTAGCCCAGCTCGTAGTCGGCCGCGAGCTTGTGCCAGAGCGCGTGGGCGGCGGGCGACTGCCGCGCGCCGGTGAGCAGGCACAGGCCGGCATCCAGCCCCCAGCGGTAGACGGCGGTGGCCAGTCCGCGCCGCTGGTACTGCGGGTCGTACTTGGAATGCGGCGCCCGCACGTAGCGGTCGGCGCGGCGATGCACTTCGATCAGCCGGTTGAAGACCGTGTAGCCGGCCAGCTGCCTGCGGCGGATGTCTTCCACATAGACGTAGAACTCGCCGTCGGCCTCGCGATGGCGGATCACGAGTTCGGGGTCGTTCAGCGGGATTTCGGGAATGCCGTGCAGCCGGTCGCCCGGCTTGTGGATGCGGTCGTAGATGGAACTGATCTCGCCGTCGAGCCGCTTCGGGCCGTGGTGGACGTCGATGCGCAGTTCCGTCAGGCGCGCAAGCCAGGGGGGCCACAAGGTGGGCATCGTGAGGATCACGAGAAGCTTCTCCAGTCGAACGCGAACCGACTCCTGTGGAGCCGGCCGCTGATGCGCGGCTTGGATGCCCGGCGGTCGATATTTGCGCTGAAAGGGGGAAGAAGCGGACTGCCGGGCCTAGGAATCTGCGGCCGGCTGGAGGTCCGGCAGCAGCACCGACACGCGGCGTGCGCGCACGGCGGCGATCGCCGCGCGGGGCGGAATCGTTGCCGTGGGCCGCTGGACGCGGAGGGAAGCCGTGGGACTCATGGAGCCGGAGTGTAGCGGGCCCGGCGAGACGCCGCCCCCGTATCCTTGCGGTCTTCCCATCGTCACGCGGAGGGCGCTTTGACCTACCAGCTCCACTACTGGCCCACGATCCAGGGCCGCGGCGAATTCGTCCGCCTCGCGCTCGAGGCCGCCGGTGCCGACTACGTCGACGTGGCGCGCGAACCGCCATCCAAGGGCGGCGGCGAATCGAACCTGGGACGCCGGCTCGGCGACCCGGACAATCCGCGGCCCTCGTTCGCGCCGCCCTTCCTGGTCGACGGCGGCATCGTGGTCGGCCAGACCGCGGCGATCCTCTTGTATCTTGGGCCGCGCCTCGGGCTTGYGGGCGTGGGCGAGGCCGACGGGCTATGGACCCACCAGATCCAGCTGACCATCGCCGACTGCGTGGCCGAGGCGCACGACACGCACCATCCGCTGTCGACCGGGCTCTACTACGAGGACCAGCGCGAGGCGGCGCAGTCGCGCGCCAAGGCCTTTCGCGAGGAGCGAATTCCGAAATTTCTCGGATGGTTCGAGCGAATTCTCGAGCGCAATCCGACCGGCGACCTGCACCTGGTCGGCGATGTGCTGACCTACGCCGATCTCTCGCTGTTCCAGTTGGTGGCGGGGCTGCGCTATGCCTTCCCGAAGGCCGCCGCACGTGCGTTGGCCGACACGCCGGCGGTGGCGAAGCTGCATGCCAACGTGGGTCGCCGGCAGCGGGTGCACGACTACCTGCGCAGTCCGCGGCGGATCGCCTTCAATGAGGACGGCATCTTCCGCGCCTACCCCGAGCTCGACAGCTGAGCGGCGGGGCCGCCGCCCCGGATCAGCGGACCGCCGTTTCCTCGGCGGCGACGCCCTTGCGGTAGGTCGTGTACAGGTAGACCGGGATCTCGAGGTCGCTCAGGTGGCGCTCGACCAGCGGCGCGACGTCCTTCCAGTCGAGGCCGCCGACGCCGGTGGCGAGGCGCGGCAGGGCGAGGCTGGCGACCTTTTCTTCCTCGACCAGCTTGCGCAGCGCCCGCAGCGTGTGGTTGACGCGCTCGACCGTCGCCTTGCCCGGCTTGGCGCCGGAGTCGTATGCGGCGTCCTGCGTCATGAGGTTGATCACGCGCTGGCCTTCCGCGTTGGTCCAGGTCCACAGCTCGCCCGGTTGCGGGTGGCGGGTCTGGCAATAGTGGCGGAAATCCTTGTACAGCGAGGGCCAGTTTTCGCGCAGCGCCAGCGCGAGGCCGGAATTGAACGAATCGTTGGGCGAGACACCGTGCGCGATGGCCTGTGCCCTGGAAAGAAGAATATCGCCGCTGACTTCATGCAACATGGGTGCTCCTGGATGGTTGCCTGACCATAGTCCGCGCGCCGGCGCAGCGCTCTGACCTGGGTCAAGCAAGCGGCGATCCCTGCAGCGGCGCGCGCTAGGTTTCGACGGCCTCGTCGCCGTCCTTGCGCATGCGCAGTGCCGCTTCATAGAGCGCATTGCGCGGCGCGCCGCTGATCTCTGCCGCGACCCGCACCGCGCTCTTGACCGGCAGTTCGGCCAGCAGCAGGCGCAGCACGCGTTCGCCCTCCGCGCCGTCCTCGGCGGCCGCGGGCTTCGGGTGCAGCACCAGCGCGAACTCGCCGCGCGTGYGGTCGCGGCTGGCGGCGAACCAGTCGGGCAGGCCGGCGGCGGCGACGGTCGCGATCTCCTCGAACTGCTTGGTGAGCTCGCGGCCCACGGTCACCTTGCGTTCGCCCAGGCTGGCGAGCGAACGCGCCAGCGCCTCGATGCGATGCGGCGCTTCGAGCAGCACCACGCTGCGAGGCTCGTCGGCCAGCAGCAGCACCGCGGCATCGCGCTCGCCCGCCTTGCTCGGCAGGAAGCCGGCGAACACGAAGCCGCTGCCCGGGTCGCCCGCAGCGACCAGCCCGGCGGCGCCGACCAGGGTGGTCACGCTGCTCGCGCCGGGCAGCGGCAGCACGCGGTGGCCGGCTTCGCGCACCGCGGCCACCAGGCGCGCGCCCGGGTCGCTGACGCCCGGCGTGCCGGCGTCGCTGACGTAGGCGATGCGCTCGCCCGCGCCCAGCCGCGCGATCACTGCCTGCGCCGCCTCGCTCTCGTTGTGCTGGTGCAGGGCCAGAAGTTGCGCGCCCGGGCGGTCGATGCCGTAGGCGCGCAGCAGGCTCTGCGTGTGCCGCGTGTCCTCGCAGGCGACCGCGTCGACCAGTTGCAGCACGTGCAGTGCGCGCAGCGTGATATCCGCCAGGTTGCCGATCGGCGTGGCGACCACGTAGAGCGTGGCCTGCGGATAATGCTGCGCACCCGCGGCATCGCGCGCGGCGAGCAGGGCGGCGCCGAATGAAGCGGGGGCGATGGAAGTCAATGGCTTATCTCCAGAACAAGGCGGCAGGGCGGACATCGCAGCCGACGACCAAGCAGCGCGGCGACGCGGCCGAAGACGCGGCGCTCGAGCACCTGCAGGCGGCCGGGCTCGGCCTGGTCGCGCGCAATTATCGAACCCCCGGCCGCGGCGGCGGCGAGATCGACCTCATCATGCGCGATCCGCGCGACGGCACCCTGGTGTTCGTCGAGGTTCGCGGTCGTGCCAGCGCGACGCATGGCGGCGCCGCCGGCAGCATCACGGGCGTGAAGCAGCGCCGCATCGTCTTCGCGGCGCGGCACTACATCAGCCGGTTGCGCGTGCTGCCGCCCTGCCGTTTCGACGTCGTGCTGGTCGAAGAGCGCATTACCTGGCTTCAGGCCGCCTTCGACGCCGGATAGCGCAAGCGACCCCGGCCCGGCGACGCCAGGGCCTGTTGGTGAAACACCGCGGATCTGGCTTTGCCAGTCCGCCGGTGTTGCCCCCGGCAGGGGGTGGGCGCCCCGACACGCAGTGCGGGGCAACCTGGGGGCGAGCTATATTCCCTTCATGCTAGAGCAACGGATTCAGCAGCACTTCATCGACAGTGCTGACCTCAAATACCAGGCCGGGCCGCTGCTCGGAAAACCGATCTCCCAGGCCATGCAGGCGCTGCTGGCCTGCGTCACCAGCGGCGGCAAGATCCTCGCCTGCGGCGCCGGCGTTTCCGGCTTCCTGGCGGCCCAGTTCGCGGCGCAGTTCGTCGGCCGCTTCGAGCGCGATCGACCCGAGCTGGCGGCGATCGCACTGCCCGGCGACGCCACCGATCCCGCCGCAGACACGGCCGAGTCCTTGGGCGCCGATCGCTTCGCGCGCCAGGTTCGCGCACTGGGCCAGGCCGGCGACGTGCTGCTGGTGCTGAGCGTCAGCGGCCAGTCCGCCGCGGTGCTGGCGGCGGTCGAGGCGGCGCATGCGCGCGACATGACCGTGGTGGCGCTGCTCGGCAACGCCGCCCCCACCGGCAGCGGTACCGGCGGGGCCGTGGGCCGCGCGCTGCGCGAGACCGACGTCCAGGTCTGCGTGCCCCACGAGCGCGCCGCGCGCATCCACGAGGTCCACTTGCTGGCGCTGCACTGCCTGTGCGACGGTGTGGACGCGCAACTGCTCGGCGACCAGGACAGCGACTCGTCCCTGCTGTCGCCCTGAGCGCGCCCGGCTACTGCGCCGCGGCCTTGGCGGTCGCGTTGCTGTCGCTGATCCGCTGCAACAGTTCGCGATAGCCCGGCGCTTCGCGCAGCAGCCGGCCGCCCAGTGCGCGCAGCCGGTCGACCTCGTCGCTCGACAGCACGAAGCTGGTCGGCAGGTCCATGAAATAGCGCTGCTCCTTGGGGTCCTCGATGGCGTCGAAGCTGACGTCGATGGCGTCGAAGCGCAGCTTGGGCACCGAGGCCTCGGCCTGCGCGCGCGACAGGCCCGAAAGCCGGAGCTCGGCCACCTCGAGCTCGCGCTTGTCGGCCCAGCGCTGCGCGATGTCCTTCAGCAACTCGACCGATTCATAGGAGAAGTGGTCGATCGGCACGCTCGACGACTGCAGCAGCTGCGCGACGATGCCCGGCGCGCGCGCCCGGCGGTCCCAGTCGGAGGCCGGCGCCGAGCGCGAGTTGACCACCACGACCACGATGCGCTGAATCGATGCGAGCCCCACTTCGCGCTGGAAGGCCGGGCTGGCTTCCATCTCCTCGAGCGCCTCGAGCAGGCCGCGCAGGCCCAGGTTGTCGGAGACGCCGCCGTCGACCACGTGCAGGTACGGCCGGTTCTTGCTGTCCTCGAAGCTCTTGATGTCGCGATAGCGCAGCAGGGCCCGGCCGGCCGGACGTTCGGGCCCGCCCGGCTTGGTGACGTCGTGGACCCAGGCCGGCATGGCCGCGCCGCATCTGCCGCCGTAGTTGTGGTACGTCACGGGCGAGAGCACGGCGGGCACGGCCGAGGAGGTGGCGGCGGCCCGCGCCAGGCGCACGGTGCCGAGGTCGGAACACAGCAGGTCGAAGTGGTCCTGCGAGAAGGGGAAGCGGGCGCCGGTCGAGAGGTCGGTGCCGGTGACTGCGGTCACGGGCGTCGGCTGCTTGATCAGGTCGGCGAAGGTGGCGCCGTTGAACAGGATCTCGTCGTAGTAGTCGGCCGCCAGCTCGGAGCGCCCGTACAGGCCGCTGCCGAGGTTGAACCAGTTGAGCGGATTGAGGGCGCGCAGCGTCAGCGTGCCCTGCACGTCGCGCTTCAGGAAGCGGGGCTCGTACTCGGTGAACAGGCGGTCGCCGTAGAGCGCGTAGGCCAGCGCGGTGAAGCTGCCGCCCGAGACCCCGGCGATCGCATCCACCTCGGCCAGCAGATTTCGCTGCTCGCCCTGCACCACGACGTCGGTGCGCCGCAACTCCTCGAGCACGCCGTACGAGAACGCTSCCGCGCGCGTGCCGCCGCCGGAGAAGGTCAGCAGGAAGAGGGTGTGGGGATCGTTCTTGACGCCTTCATGCTGGCGCTTGAGCAGCCGGTTGACCCGGTAGCCGCTGTCGAGGTCGACCTGGGCGATGGGCGGGTTGACCGGCGCCAGGGCGTTGCATCCGGCCAGCAACAGGGCCGCGAAGGCGCCGGCCATCGGCCTCAGGATCAGCGATCGCACAACAGATTGATTCACGTGTCTTCCTTGCTCGAGCGGGGCTTGCCGGATGCAGGCGTTGCAACATTTGCGCCATCGACCGCGCGGCAAATTGTARGCAAGCGGCGCGACCTGCAGCCTGCCCGAATGAGCGAGGACGGGCCGTCACGGAGGATCGAAATCCCCTGGGCTAAACTCGTCGCGGACACAACGCACCGGAAGGCTTTACCCCATGACGACGACATCCACTCAACGCATCGCGATGGCATTGACCGCAGGCGCCGTACTGGTCGCCGGCCTCACAGCCTGCGTGCCTTTGGTGGTGGGCGGGGCTGCGGCCGCCGGCGTCGGCATGGTGGCGACCGACCGCCGCAGCTCGGGCGCGCAGGTCGACGACCAGGCCATCGAGTTGCGCGGCGGCGCCCGTGTGCGCGAGATCGCGAACGACAACATGTACGTGAGCATCACCAGCTTCAACCG
>NZ_JBFUCI010000300.1:0-7991 GCF_056405335.1 Variovorax sp. P1_H12_2 | reverse complement strand
GAGCAGGCCCGCCTGGTCGATCGGGGGGCCGTTGTAGCGGATCTGCACGCTCCCCCAGTCGGGCTGGCCGGTCACCAGGCAATTGCTCTTGAGCAGCCGGCTGGTGAGCGTCTCGGTCACGGGCGGCTGCGTCAGGTCGCTGGTCAGCAGCTCGGGCGCCGGCTGGTACTGCGCGCATTCGATGTCGAGGCGGTCCAGATCGAGGCCGTCGAGCTCATGCACAGGCTCCTGGTCGAAGGCATCGGGTGCCAGCAGCTTCACGCCGATACCGGCCGAGCGATCGCTGCCGCGCCATACGGCCTCGCCCAGGTCGGTGCGCAAGCGCTCCCGGACCGCCTGCGCATCCGCGAATACGGTGCTGTTGAAGCTGTTCAGATAGAGCTTGAAGGACTTGCTCTCGATGATGTTGGGCGTCTCGCAGGGAATCGTGAAGTGGGCGATCGCCAGTTGCGGCTTGCCGCGCGCATTGAGCCAGCTCAATTCAAACGCGGTCCAGAGATCGGCGCCGAAGAAGGGCAGTTTGTCGCTCGCGATCCCCATGGCTTCGCGCTGCGTGGCGCGCGCGATCGGGAACAGCAGGCTGGCGTCGTACTGGTCGACATAGGCCGACACGCGGCCCAATTGCGACTGCTCCGGGGTGTTGTCTAGGCTCATGGGCGGCTCTTTGCGTTCTCAAGAAAAGGGAGGATGTGCTGCATGAGGATCTCGTTCACCGGTGGCGGCAGGTCGTGGCCCATGCCAGGAACCGCGACGAAGCGCGCGCCCGGAATGCGTTGCGCCGAGTCCCGGCCACAGGCGATCGGCACCAGCGGATCGGCTTCGCCATGCAGCACCAGTGCCGGACTGGCGATGCGCGGCAGCAGCTCGGCACGACCGCGGTCGGCGACGATCGCGAGCATCTGCCTCACCACGCCGGCCGGTCGGTAGGCGCGGTGCAGGGCGCGCCGGATCCGTTCGGCCACGACCTGGTCGTCCTGCGGATAGGCGGGGCTCTGGATCAGGCGCACCATGCCGAGGCTGTGCGCCACCAGCGCCGCCTCGGTGCGGCTCGGCGGTCGCCGCACCAAGGCCGCGGCGACGTCGGGGCGCGGGCCCGGCAACTTGCGGGCGCCGCTCGAGCTCATGATGCTCACCAGGCTGGCGGTGCGCTGCGGCGCGCTGGCTGCCAGCCGCTGGGCGATCATGCCGCCCATCGACGCGCCGATCACGTGGGCGCGCGCGATGCCGAGCGCGTCGAGCACGCCGAGCGAGTCATTGGCCATGTCCTGCAGGCTGTACGCCGAACGCACCGGCAAGCCGATGCGCCGGCGCACGCTCTGCCAGAGCAGGTTGCCGGCGCCCGCCTCGTCAAAGCCCTGGCTCAGGCCAATGTCGCGGTTGTCGTGGCGCACGACCCGGTAGCCGGCGTCGACCAGCGCCTGCACGAACTCGTCGGGCCAGCCAATCAGCTGCATGCCGAGCCCCATGACGAGCAGCGCCACCGGCCGACCTTCTCCGCCGCTGTCTTCGACTTCGATCTGGATGCCGTTGGCTGTGATCTTCATGGCTCGAGTGTCAGATGAATTCGCGTTCGCGCAGCCACTTGGTCGCGACCCACTTCTCGCCGCAGAGCACAGGCGCGCCGCCGTGCAGGGTGCGGGTGGCCGGGTCCGGCCGGTCGTAGCTGAAGAAGACGCCGGTGCCACGTTTGGGCGCGACCTCGAGACCGACGTCGGGGAAGGTGGTGGCGCCACCCTGCTCGGGCTCGTGCAAATACATCACGAGCGTGGCCACGCGCTGGCCGCCGCGCCGCAGGATGGTCGGCGTGCCGGGCTCGCCCGGGTCGAAATAGTCATAGTGCGGGCGGTACTGGGCACCCGGCGAATAGCGCAGGATCTGCAACCCCTCGCCGAATTCGACCGGCCATCGCAGCAGCGCCGCGATGCGCAGCTCGAGCCGCGCGACGATCGCGTTCTCGCCCCGTTCGAAGAACATGCCGTCGCTGGTTCGATCGACATTGAGGGCTTCACCGCCGGTCTGCGTCTCGACCGTGAGCGACCGCGCGAGGCGCTGGCGCGCCGCGGCGATCAGGCTCTCGCATTCATCGTCGGAAAGCAGGTCGCCGAAGACGATCACCCGGGGCAGCCGCATCGTCTGGAGCACCTGGACGCGGCGATCGCCGGCGTCGACATAGAGCGGAGAGACCGACAGGTCGGGGCCGGGCATGCGGGTGGGCRGAGGCTCGACTGCGCCGCCCCCCGCGACTTGCATCTCGATGCCCTGCAGGGCGACATCGGCTGCGTCGTCGTGCCATCCCGCAGCCCGCATCGAGGCGCGCAAGCTCAGCACCGAATGACCGGCCGCGAGCTGGGCCGCGACCCACTCGAGCAATTCGGGGCTGACCGCCTGGCCCGATTTCATGGGGATTTCCTCCGGAACACCATCCGATCCGGCTTCGAAGCGACGGCGTCGAAGCCATAGCCCTCGAGGTCGAATTTTTCCAGCGCTCCGGGCGTGGCCGCCTTGTGCAGCACGGCCCAGCGCGCCATCAGGCCACGGGCCCGCTTGGCGAAGAAGCTGATGATCTTGTAGCGTCCCGGATCGCCCTTGGCGCCGCTGCCTGCCTTCCACTCCTCGAACACGCATTCGACCACGCGGGCCTTGAGAACGTCCTTGTCGACCGACTTGAAGTATTCCTGGGAAGCCAGGTTGATGACCACCGGCGTGCGGTCGGCCGCCAGCCGTTCGTTGAGATGCGGCGCAATGCGCGGGCCCCAGAACGCGTAAAGGTCCTTGCCCTGGCGGTTGGCGAGCTGCGTTCCCATCTCGAGCCGGTAGGGCTGCAGCAGGTCGAGCGGGCGCAGCACGCCGTAGAGCCCGCTCAGAATGCAGATGTGCTCCTGCGCCCAGGCGAGCTGTTTCTCGCTGAGGGACCTGGCATCGAGGCCGCCGTAGACGTCGCCGTCGAAGGCCAGCGCAGCCTGCTTCGCATTCTTCGCGCTGCCCTTGGAGGCCCACGCCGCGTAACGTGCGACGTTGAGCGCCGACAGTTTGTCCGACAGGTGCATGAGCTCGGCGATCTGTTGCGGCGATTTCTCGCGCAGGATCCCGATGAGTTCGGCCGCGGGACTCCTCGGCCCTTCGAATCGGGCTTGCGTGGCGGGCACCGCATCGGGCACCGGTGTCTCGTAGTCGAGCGATTTGGCGGGGGAAAGCAGGAACAGCATCGCCGAATTATCGGCCGCCCGGGCAAAGGTCCGCGGCGAGCGCACAGCGCGCGCGCAGTCGAATAAAATCCCCCCACCTTCACCCCCACGAGCGGCATCCTGCGGGATGCCGCTCGTCTTTGCAACGCCATGAGCGACACCCTGCCCCAACCCGGCCTCGAGAGCCTTTCCAAATCCTTCGAACCCGTTGCCATCGAGGCGCACTGGGGGCCCGAATGGGAGCGGCGCGGCTATGCGGCCGCCGGTTTCCGCGGCACGCAGAAAGCCAAGGAAGGCGCCGCCTCGTTCGCGATCCAGCTGCCGCCGCCGAACGTCACCGGCACGCTGCACATGGGCCATGCGTTCAACCAGACCATCATGGACAGCCTGGCGCGCTATCACCGCATGGCGGGCGACAACACGCTGTGGGTGCCGGGCACCGACCACGCAGGCATCGCGACCCAGATCGTCGTCGAGCGCCAGCTGCAGGAGCAGAAGATCAGCCGCCACGACCTGGGACGCAAGAACTTCGTGGCCCGGGTCTGGGAATGGAAGCAGCAGTCGGGCAACACCATCACCAACCAGATGCGCCGCATGGGCGACACGGTGGACTGGAGCCGCGAGTACTTCACGATGGACGAGAACCTGTCCAAGGTCGTGACCCAGACCTTCGTGCAACTGTATGAGGAAGGGCTGATCTACCGCGGCAAGCGGCTCGTGAACTGGGACCCGGTGCTCAAGACTGCGGTCAGCGACCTCGAAGTCGAGAACGAGGAGGAGGACGGCTTCCTCTGGCACATCGCCTATCCGCTGGAAGACGGCTCGGGCACGCTCACGGTCGCGACCACGCGGCCCGAGACCATGCTGGGCGACACCGCCGTCATGGTCCACCCCGAGGACGAGCGCTACAAGCACCTGATCGGCCAGCACGTGAAGCTGCCGCTGGTCGACCGGCTGATCCCGGTGATTGCCGACGACTACGTCGACCGCGAGTTCGGCACCGGCGTGGTCAAGGTGACGCCGGCGCACGACCCGAACGACTATGCCGTGGGCCTGCGCCACGACCTGCCGCGCATCGGCGTACTGACGCTGGACGCCACGATCAACGACAACGCGCCCGAGAAGTACCGCGGGCTCGATCGCTTCGTGGCGCGCAAGGCGGTGGTGGCCGATCTTGGAGCGCTGGGCCTCCTGGTCGAAACCAAGAAGCACAAGCTGATGGTGCCGCGCTGCGCCCGCACCGGCGCCGTGGTCGAGCCGATGCTGACCGACCAGTGGTTCGTCGCCATGACCAAGCCCGATGCCAGCGGCCAGTCGATCGCCCAGAAGGCGATCGACGCGGTGCGCTCGGACGAGGTGAGCTTCGTGCCCGAGAACTGGGTCAACACCTACAACCACTGGATGGAGAACATCCAGGACTGGACCATCTCGCGCCAGCTCTGGTGGGGTCACCAGATCCCGGCCTGGTACGACGCCGACGGCAAGGTCTACGTGGCGCGCAGCGAAGAGGAAGCGCAGGCCCAGGCGCCCGGCAAGACGCTGGTGCGCGACGAGGACGTGCTCGACACCTGGTATTCGTCGGCCCTGATCCCCTTCTCGTCGCTGGGCTGGCCCGAGAAGACGCAGGACCTCGATCTCTACCTGCCCTCGAGCGTGCTGGTCACCGGCTACGACATCATCTTCTTCTGGGTCGCCCGGATGATCATGATGACCAAGCACTTCACCGGCCGCGTGCCGTTCAAGCACGTCTACATCCACGGCCTGGTGCGCGATTCGCACGGCAAGAAGATGAGCAAGTCGGAAGGCAATGTGCTCGACCCGGTCGACCTGATCGACGGCATCGCGCTGCCCGAACTGCTCGACAAGCGCACGCAGGGCCTGCGCAAGCCCGAGACGGCGCCGGCCGTGCGCAAGAACACGCAGAAGGAATTCCCGGACGGCATCCCGGCCTTCGGCGCCGACGCGCTGCGCTTCACCTTCGCCTCGCTGGCATCGCTGGGCCGCAGCATCAACTTCGACGCCAAGCGCTGCGAGGGCTACCGCAACTTCTGCAACAAGCTCTGGAATGCCACCCGCTTCGTGCTGATGAACTGCGAAGGCCAGGACTGCGGCTTGAGGGAGCACACCAAGGAAGAATGCGCGGTCGGCGGCCCGGCGCACGGCTACCTGAAGTTCAGCCAGGCCGATCGCTGGATCAGCTCGAAGCTGCAGCGCGTCGAGGCCGAGGTGACCAAGGGCTTCGAGGAGTACCGGCTCGACAACGTCGCCAATGCGATCTACCAGTTCGCCTGGGACGAGTTCTGCGACTGGTACCTGGAGATCGCCAAGGTCCAGATCCAGCAGGGCGACGACGCGCACAAGCGCGCCACGCGCCGCACGCTGATCCGCACGCTGGAGACCCTGCTGCGCCTGGCGCACCCGGTGATCCCCTTCATCACCGAGGAACTCTGGCAGAAGGTGGCGCCGGTCGCCGGCCGCGAGGGCGAGTCGGTGATGATCGCCGCCTACCCGAAGAGCCAGCCCGAGAAGATCGACGAGGCGGCCGAGGCCCACGTGGCCCGGCTCAAGTCGCTGGTCGACGCCTGCCGCACGCTGCGCGGCGAAATGAACGTCTCGCCCGCCACCCGCATGCCGCTCTACGCGGTCGCGGACGACGCCGCGAGCGGCGCCTTCCTGCGCGACGCGGCGCCCGTGCTCCAGGCCTTGGCCAAGCTCAAGGAAGTGAAGGTGTTCGACGACGCGGCGGCCTGGTCGGCCGCGGCCGAGGCAGCACCGGTGGCAGTGGTCGGCGACGTGCGCATCTGCCTGCACATGGAAATCGACAAGGCCGCGGAAAAGATCCGGATCGGCAAGGAGCTTGCGCGCATCGAGGGCGAAATCGTCAAGGTGAATGCCAAACTCGGCAACGAGGCCTTCGTCGCCAAGGCGCCTCCCGCTGTGATCGAGCAGGAGCGCAAACGGCTCGCGGACTTCAGTGCCACGCTCGATCGGCTGCGCGACCAGCTTGTGCGCCTCGGCTGACAGACGGGTGGCTGCAACGGCCTTTAGTATTCGGGTCGGCGCCTCGCGGCGCCGGCCATCCCCTTTCTTCCCCCTGATCTGACGAAAGCCCATGTCCCACACCTCGACGCGCATTCGCAAGGCCGTGTTTCCCGTAGCAGGCTTTGGCACCCGATTCCTGCCGGCCACCAAGGCGCAGCCCAAAGAAATGCTGCCCGTGGTGGACAAGCCCCTGATCCAGTACGCGGTCGAAGAAGCCTATGCCGCGGGCATCCGCGACATGATCTTCGTCACCGGGCGCAACAAGCGTGCGATCGAGGATCACTACGACACCGCCTACGAGCTCGAATCGCAGCTCGAGGCCAGCGGCAAGACGGAATTGCTCAACATCGCACGCTCGGTGATGCCCGACGACATGACCTGCTCCTATGTGCGCCAGCCGCGCATGCTGGGCCTGGGCCACGCCGTGCTATGCGCCGAGCACCTGGTGGGCAACGAACCCTTCGCGGTGCTGCTGGCCGATGACCTGATGGTCGGCCCGGCCGACGGCGAGCCGGTGCTGGCGCAAATGACGCGGGTCTTCGGCCAACTGGGCGGCTCCCTGCTGGCCGTGCAGGAAGTGCCCCTGGAACACGTCAGGCGCTACGGCGTCGTCGCCGGCGAGACGATCGACAACGGCCTGGTCAAGATCAGTCGCATGGTCGAGAAGCCGAAGCCCGAGGACGCGCCTTCGCGCCTGGGCGTTGCCGGCCGCTACATCCTCACGCCGGGCGTGTTCGCCGAGATTCGCAACCAGCCGAAGGGCGCGGGCGGCGAGATCCAGCTGACCGACGGCATCGCCGCGCTGCTCAAGAAGGAATCGGTGTACGCCTATGCCTACAAGGGCACGCGCTACGACTGCGGCAGCAAGGAAGGATTCCTGCAGGCGACGGTCGAACTGGCCCTGGCGCACCCCGAAGTGGGCGGAGCGTTCCGCGACTACCTCAAGAGCCTGGCGCTTTAGGCGGACTGGTCAACGGCTCCAGGAAGCGGACGACCTCCGCGTCGCTGATCGGGGTCAGTTTCAGGTCGAACGCCTCGTTCAGACGTGCGACCAGGGCCTGCGCCCACAGGGTATTCGACACGATGCCTGCGTGGGCGTCCGCGAGCATGGCATGGTGCGCTTCATTCCCCGACGTGTTGGTCACGCGCAGACTTGGCCCGATCACCACCGTCTTGTAGTCGGGTTTTCCTGAGTCGTCGCGCGCACCCCAGTTCGCCTTGAACCATTCGAGGTCGTCGAAATATGCGACCTCCGGCGCGTCGGCCGCCAGGCGGCGGACCGCCGCGTTGAACCCGTCGAGCGCAGCGTTGATGTTCGCGCTTTCGGCCGCCGACTGGAATCGGTCGGCATAGGCTGGATCGTCGGCCTCATTCACGAGCCCGACCAGCAGGATGCGCGTCAACGGATGCGACGCATGAATCAGCGCCACGGTCCGACCGATCTCCTCGGCACAGTAGGCCGCCGTTGCACGCACCTCGGGCGCCGCCGGATCGCGCGCCTGGAGATCGAGCTGCCCTATCCAGTCGCCGAGCCCCATCCGGACCACCACCACGCCGTGCCTCCAGCGCTCCGGCTCCTGATCCATCAACTCGACCAGGCGCCTGGCCTGTCGCTGGCGGCCGGTCAGAAGATCGGCGCAGACTGAGCCTGAGTACGCGAAGTTGTAGAGATAGTCTTCCTTCCTCGGCCACCGGCCACGCTCCAGGCCCAGCCATTCGCGCAACTTCGCCACCGTGGAATGCCGCCCCCAGACACCCCATGGC
>NZ_JBFUCI010000299.1:0-8025 GCF_056405335.1 Variovorax sp. P1_H12_2 | reverse complement strand
CGCATCTGGTGCCGGACTTTGCCAACCTGCATGTGTTCCGCGACGTGTTCGGCAGCACGGAAGTCGGCACCTGGATCGTCAACAGCGCCATCGTCGCCGTGGGCACCACGGTGCTGAGCATCGCGCTGGCGGTCCTGCCCGCCTATGCGCTGTCGCGCTTCAAGTTCGCCGGCATTGCGATCGTCGGGCTCGCGCTCTTCATCACGCAGATGCTGCCGGAGGCGATGCTGGTGGTGCCGCTGTACGCCATCTTCGGCCAGCTCTCGCTGCTGAACACGCTCACGGGCCTGATCCTGGTGAACACCGCCTTCACGGTGCCGGTGATCACATGGATCCTGAAGGGCGCGATCGATGGCGTGCCGATCGACATCGAGGAGGCGGCCAGCATCGACGGCTGTTCGCGCATCGGCACGGTCTTCATCGTGGTGATCCCGCTCATCGCGCCGACCTTGGCGGCCACCGCGGTGATCGCCTTCTTCCACGGCTGGAACGAGTACGTGTTCGCGCAGACGCTGGTCAGCGCGCCCGACCTGCACACCGCCTCGGTCGGCTTGGCCGGCTTCGTCGGCGAGCTGAGCACGCCACTGCACTCGGTCATGGCGATCGGGCTGATGTACACGCTGCCGGCCGTCTTCTTCTATCTCCTCGTCCAGCGCTACGTTGTTGCCGGCATGACCGCCGGCAGCGTCAAGGGCTGAGGCATTCACGCACACGCACAAGGACACCACCATGTCTTCCATCGCGCTCCAACACGTGACCAAGGCCTTCGGACCGAAGCCGGCCGTGGACAACATCAACATCGACGTGGCTTCCGGCGAATTCCTGGTCCTGCTCGGGCCGTCGGGCTGCGGCAAGTCGACCCTTTTGCGCATGCTCGCGGGTCTCGAATCGCTGACCAGCGGCGAGATCCATCTGGCGGCGCGTCGCGTCGACACGCTGCCGCCGAGCGCGCGTGACATGGCTTTCGTGTTCCAGTCGTACGCGCTCTATCCGCACATGACGGTGCGCCGCAATATCACGTTCCCGCTGATCATGCGGCAGTTCAAGTGGTGGTTTCACATCCCCCTCATCGGTCATCTGGCCAAGCGCCGCATCGAGCGTTCGCCCGAAGTGAAGAGCCTGGTCGACCGCACCGCCGGCATCCTGGCCCTGACACCGATGCTCGACCGTCATCCGCGCACTCTCTCCGGCGGACAGCGCCAGCGCGTGGCGTTGGGCCGCGCGATGGTGCGGCAGCCGGACGTGTTCCTGATGGACGAGCCGCTGTCGAACCTCGACGCCAAGCTGCGCTCATCGATGCGCGCCGAGATCATCAAGCTGCATCGCGAAGTCGGTGCGACCTTCGTCTACGTGACGCACGACCAGATCGAGGCGATGACCATGGGCACGCGCATCGTGCTGATGCGTGAAGGTGTCGTGCAGCAGGTCGGCACGCCGCGCGAGATCTACACCAACCCCGCCAACACCTTCGTGGCGCGTTTCATCGGCACGCCGGCAATGAACCTCGTGCAGGCGCGCATCGACGGCAAGCAACTGACCATCGGCGAGATGACGACGCAGTTGCCGGACCGTCTCGGCGTGCGCGCCGGAGACGGACAGAAGGACGTGCTGATCGGCGTGCGTCCCAACGCACTCACGATCGGCACCGACCCGTCGCAGCCGGGCATCGCCGGCACCGTAGGCCTGGTCGAACACGTCGGCGCCGAATCGATCGTGACCATCCGCCTCGACACGGCGCGCACGGTGCACGACCGCGACGGCGGCGCAGCCGACGAGATCATGGTGACGGAAACCGGCTACAGCACCCTGCAAGCCGGCAGCAAGGTCCGCGTCATGCTGGACCTGAACCAGGCCGTGCTGTTCGCGGTCGGGTCGGGAGAGCGCATCTCGAGCGACATCCCCGTGCCCGATGAAGTTCGCCACTGAGCCCCGAAACCTGCAAGGAAATACGCCCACATGGCAACCCTCATCTCCGACGTGAAAGTCATCCTGACGGCGCCCGAGGGCATCAACCTCAYCGTCGTCAAGGTGGAGACCAACCAGCCGGGCCTGTACGGCCTAGGCTGCGCGACCTTCGCCTACCGGCACCTCGTCGTTCAATGTCTGGTTGAGCAGTATCTCAAGCCGCTTCTCATCGGCCGCGACGTCAGTGCGATCGAAGAGCTGTGGCAGCTGATGCACCAGAACGCCTACTGGCGCAACGGCCCCGTCGAGAACAACGCCATCTCGGGCGTCGACATGGCGCTGTGGGACATCAAGGGGAAGATGGCCGGCATGCCGGTCTACCAGCTGTTCGGTGGCAAGGTGCGCGAGGGCGTGCCGATCTATCGCCATGCCGACGGCCGCGACCTGAGCGAACTCTGCGACAACATCCAGCGCTACCAGGCGCAAGGGATCTCGCACATCCGCTGCCAAAGCGGCGGCTATGGCGGCGGTGGCTTCGGACCCGCTCCGTCGACCGCGCCGCGCGGCGCACCGGCAGGCGTGTATCTCGACAGCCGCACTTACATGCGCGACACGCTCAAGCTCTTCGACGGCATCCGCAGCAAGGTCGGCTTCGACGTGGCGCTGTGCCATGACGTGCACGAGCGGCTGAGTCCGATCGAGGCGATCCGGTTCGCATGCGACATGGAACGCTTCGAACTCTTCTTCCTGGAGGACGCGATCCCGCTGGAGGAGGGGAAGTGGCTGCGCCAATTGCGCGAGAAGACCCGCATTCCGCTGGCGCAGGGCGAACTGTTCAACAACCCCTATGAATGGAAGACCCTGATCACCGATCAGTTGATCGACTTCATCCGCGTGCACCTGAGCCAGATCGGCGGCATCACGCCGGGTCGCAAGCTGCAACTCTTCGCCGAGCAGTTCGGCGTCAAGACGGCATGGCACGGACCGGGCGACATGTCTCCCCTGGCCCATGCGGCCAACATCCACATCGACCTGGCCGCGCGCAACTTCGGCGTGCAGGAATGGTCGGGCATCGAGCCGCCCAACTTCGTGATCCAGGACCTGAAGGGGCCGCGCGGCGCGCTGCTCGACGTCTTCCCTGGTCTTCCGGAGTTCAGGGAAGGCTACGTCTACGCCAACGACAAGCCGGGCCTGGGCGTCGACCTCGACGAGGAAGAGGCCCGCAAGTATCCGTGCGAAAACACCGTGACCACGTGGACGCAGACGCGCCTGGTCGACGGCACGCTCCAAACCCCCTGACCCTCCTGGAACAAAAACATCATGTCCACACAACTGTTCAGTCTCGCGGGCAAAACCGCGCTGGTGACCGGCTCATCCCGTGGCCTCGGCTTCGCGATTGCCGAGGGCCTTGCCGCGGCGGGCGCGCGACTCGTCCTCAATGGCGTCGATGCCGCACGGCTTGACGCATCGGCCGCTTCGTTGCGCGACAAGGGCTACACCGTCGACGCCCATGCCTTCGACGTGTGCGACGAGGCTGCGGTCGTCGCCGCCTTCGAGAAGCTCGACGCGGCGGGCATTGCCATTGACATCCTGGTCAACAACGCCGGCGTGCAGTTTCGAAAACCGATGGTCGAACTGGCGACCGAAGACTGGCGCCGTGTGATCGAGACCAATCTCACCAGCGCCTTCGTGGTCGGGCGCGAGGCGGCCAAGCGGATGATCCCGCGCGGGCGTGGCAAGGTGATCAACATCGGCTCGCTCACGAGCGAGCTGGCGCGTGCCACGGTCGCGCCGTACACCGTGGCCAAGGGCGGCATCAAGATGCTCACGCGCGCGATGACCGCCGAGTGGGCGCCGCACAACATCCAGGCCAACGCCATCGGTCCGGGTTACATGCTCACCGACATGAACCAGGCGCTGATCGACAACCCGAGCTTCGACGCGTGGGTCAAGGGCCGCACGCCGGCTGGCCGCTGGGGCAAGCCCGAGGAACTGATCGGGACCGCCGTGTTCCTCGCGTCCGACGCATCCAACTATGTGAGCGGCCAGATCATCTATGTCGACGGCGGCATGGTGTCGGTGCTTTGACCCATCGAAGGAGACATGACATGAAGAACTTTCGAATCGCCTGCGCTGTCGCCGCAACCCTCCTGACACCACTGGGATCGCACGCGGCGGACTACCCCACGCGACCCATCGAGGTGGTGGTTCCCTCTTCCGCCGGCGGAGGGACCGATGTCATGGCACGGCTCTTCGCCGAAGCCGCGAAGAAGAACGTGCCACAGCCCTTCATCGTCACCAACAAGCCGGGCGCGGGCGGCGGCATCGGGATGACCGAAGCGCAACGCGCAACGCCGGACGGCTACAAGATCGGCGTGCTCATCTCCGAGCTGGCGATCATTCCGCACCTGAACATGACCAAGGTGACGACCGCCGACTTCATCCCGATCGCGCGGCTCAACGGGGACCCCGGTTTGATCGCGGTACGCGCGGATTCGCCTTACCAGACCATCGACGACCTCCTGGCCGCTGCGCGCAAGCAAGAGGGCGTGGTGTCGATGGGCAACGCCGGCAGTGGAACGATCTGGCATTTGGCCGCCGCCGCGGTCGAGCAGAAGACGGGCGTGAAGTTCAACCATGTGCCGTTCCAGGGTGCCGCACCGAGCGTGCTGGCGCTGGTAGGCGGCCATGTCGACGCCATCACGGTGAGTCCGGCGGAGATCGGTTCGCACGTCGCGGCCGGCAAGGTGCGCGTGCTGGTCGCCATGGCTGACAGGCGTCTGCCTGTGCCCTACGACAAGGTCGTGACTTTCAAGGAGAAAGGGACGGATCTGGTGCTGGGCACCTGGCGAGGATTGGGAGTTCCCTTGAACACGCCACCGGACATCGTGAAGTACCTGCGCGACGCAACCCGAAAGACCGCTGAAGATCCTGCATTCCGTGAATCCCTGATCAAGGCCAACCTCCAGCCGGCCTATATGGACGGCGATCAGTTCCAGACGTTCATGAACAGTCAGTCGGCCTATTTCAAGACGCTGCTCGCAAGCGTCGAGCTCAAAAAATAAGGACTGACCCATGGAAGCCCTTGTCATCCACGCACCTGGCGATCTGCGTGTCGAAGAATTCGAAACTGCTGCGCTCGGTTCCGATCAACTGCAGGTGCGCGTGCGCTGCGGCGGCATCTGCGGGTCGGACCTGCATTACTACCAGCATGGCGGCTTCGGCACCATCCGGATCAAGGAACCGATGGTGCTGGGGCACGAAGTGGCAGGCGTGATCGAGGCGGTCGGCGCCAGCGTCACCGCCTTCAGGCCGGGCGAGCGCATCGCGATCAGTCCGAGCCGGCCGTGCGGCATCTGCAAATACTGCCAGCAGGGTCTGCAGAACCATTGCCTGGACATGCGCTACTACGGCAGCGCCATGCGCACGCCGCATGTCCAAGGCGCGTTCCGTCAACAGATCGTGGTCGATACGTCTCAAGCGCATCGGCTGGCCGACTCGGTAAGCGATGGAGAGGGCTCGATGGCCGAACCCCTGGCGGTGGCGTTGCATGCGGTGCGCCGCGCCGGCTCGTTGCTCGGCAAGCGGGTGCTGGTCACCGGCTGCGGACCGATCGGCGCGCTGGCCATCATCGCGGCCCGGCGCGCAGGTGCCTCACACGTCGTGGCGACGGATGTCAGTGCCCATACGCTGGGCAAGGCGCTCAAGGTGGGTGCGGACGAAGTCGTCAACGTCGCGGAAGAGCCGCACGGCCTGGCCCGTTTCACCATCGACAAGGGGAGCTTCGACGTGCTGTTCGAGGCCAGCGGCAATGCACGGGCGCTGGTGGGCGCCTTCGATGCGATCCGCCCGCGCGGCATCATCGTGCAACTGGGGCTGGGTGGCGACATGACCTTGCCGATCAACACCATCGTCGCCAAGGAGTTCGATCTGCGCGGGGCATTCCGCTTCCATGAGGAGTTCGCTGTCGCGGTGGAGTTGTTGAACAAGGGGCTGGTGGACGTGAAGCCGCTGATCTCGGCGACCCTTTCGTACCGCGATTCCGCGCGCGCCTTCGCGCTCGCGGCCGATCGGACTCAGGCGATGAAGGTGATCTTGAACTTCGACTAACCCGCCTGGTCGGCAACGATCCTCGCCTGTCAGACCACGCCTTTCCATCGGCCGCTTTCGTCCGAGGTGAGATTCGCAGTGCGTCGACGCTGTACTCGTGGTTCGGCAGTCGTTGTATGCCCTGTGCAGAAAGGCGGCTGTGCAAGGTCCTCGACGCCGAGACGGCTCCAGCCGCTTGAGTGCCGGCTATTTCTGCACCGCCTTGGGACCGGTCATCGATGCTGGGATCTTGTGGAGCCTGGATGACCGGAATCGGGCATACAGCGTGAGTTCGTCGAGCGGCAGGGAAGGACGGCAGTCGTTGCAAAGGCAGCCTTCGACCGCTTTGATGGGTGGGGCACTGCCCTCCAAGCGGTGGCTCTGGTGAGGTCGAAAATACCTTACATCATTGTGTTTCGAGAATTTCCGTGTAGAACGATGCACCTGCATACAAGGACACAATGGCAAAAACTCAGCCGGTCACACTCGAAGAATTGAGCGAATGGATCACCGACAAGGCTCGCAGGACTTCCGGCTGCACGGGCCTCAAGGTGAGCGTTCAGTACAAGCTGGCGAAGTCCGATCACGCCGGAAAGAACTGGGCCGACTCCCTGGTCGTCAACACGGGCGACTGCAGTATCGACGATGCATTTGCCGCGATCGTGAATGCGCAGCGCGACGCTATCGGCCGCTTCCACATCTCGTAGTAAAACCTCCGGCCGAGAGGAGCGGAAAGCGGAGCGCGCAGGTGTTGAATCTCAAGCTCTGGCCCCTGCCAGTGTCAACGCCTCCTGCGATTTTGCAGATTCAACCGCGATGGCCTGTATGACTCTCAGGGTGTCGACGTCGATGCGCAGCTGCCCTTGCCACAGCGCGGACTTGACCATGCTGATGTCGCCGGGTCGGCYTTTGTGATTGGGCGCGCACAACTCGAAGGCCTCGAGTCGACCTCGAATATCGAGATCATTCGGAATCTGATTGAGACGGTCGATCGCCTGCGAAATGGTCATGGACATGAGGTGCCTTTCAGGCGATGTGGAGCGTGGAGTGTGCGGCATTCGCAAGCGCGCGTTGTCCTGAATGCCCTTATTTCGCTCCCCCTCGCCTGATCACGCGGCCAATGCACTACGATGGGAGCGACCTTGGTCCCTGCTGCCACCGCCGCCTGCGATTCTTCAATTGTGTGACGCGCCTCGTTCGATCGAACGCGAGCCGTCCTCTGGAACGATGACTTCCCTCATCTCCCGAAAGCCTAAATCTTGACCGATGAATCGACATTTCATGAATCGTCGGGCACTGTCCGTTTCTGGGTGCCGATAGGCGAGCAGCACGTCGGTGCGAGTGTCGGCAAGGAGACACTCCACTATCGCTATCACCCGACCGGGCGTGACGACACGCCCCTGTCGACCTTTGCCGACCATCTTCAGGAAATCCATGCCGCGGTGCGCCGCCGGGTCGCCAATGGCTCGGTCGAGCCCGTCATGCTTCGCGATGCGGACTTGCGCGCCTTGCCGACGGCGCCGTAAGCGATGACGCTCGACAAGAACTCCCTCATCCTTTCCCTCCTTCGCGACCGCTCGCCGCAGTTCGACTCCGAGCTGGCCCAGTCCGGCTCGATCTCCAGCGCAACGCTGCAGGCGCGCCTGGAAATCCTTCAAGACCAGGGACTCGTGTCCCCCGTTGACACCGTCGCTCCCGGCGCGGGCGATACGGCGACGCCGCAACGACGCCAATACAGCCTGACGACCAAGGGTAGGGCACGGCTTTTCAACGAAGCGGCTCTCGAGATCAATGCCGATGCCACCGCTCGGCGATTTGCACCCCGGCGCCGCTGATATCCTTCGGGGTGCCGGCGCACGGCGTTCCGCTTGAAACATTTTTTGGGCGAAAGGATCTCCCAACTCGCAAGCGCCCACGCCTATCGATAAGCGGCCACGGGATCCGTCGCGCGCTTTCGCGTCCAAAGCGGAAACAGGGTCCAACCGTTGGCGCATGCGTGCTCGAGTACCCGCTTCAGACTGCGGATTCAAC
>NZ_JBFUCI010000298.1:0-8061 GCF_056405335.1 Variovorax sp. P1_H12_2 | reverse complement strand
AGTTCGGCCTGCCCGGCTCCCCCTCAGCACCCACCTGAACCCGGCCGGCGCAGCCAGGCCCGTTCGTGGAACACCGCGGAACCGGCTTTGCCGGGCCGCTGGTGTTGCCCCCGGCAGGGGGTGGGCGCCCCGACACGAAGTGCGGGGCAACCTGGGGGCGAGCTACAACTTGGGGGCGAGCTACAACGTGAGGATTGTGCAGCCGGTGGTCTTGCGGGCCTCGAGGTCGCGGTGCGCCTGCTGCACGTCGGCCAGGGCGTAGCGCTGGTCGATCGGGATCTTCACCGCGCCGCTCTCGACCACCGCGAACAGCTCGTCCGCCATCGCCTGCGTGCTCTCGCGCGTGGCGATGTGCGTGAACAGGGTCGGGCGCGTGACGTAGTACGAGCCCTTGGCCAGCAGGCCGAGGCTGAACGGCGGCACCGGACCCGAGCCGTTGCCGAAGACCGCGAGCAGGCCGAAGGGCCGCAGGCAGGCGAGCGAGCCTTCGAAGGTGTCCTTGCCGACCGAGTCGTAGACCACCTTGACACCCTGGCCGCCGGTGATTGCCTTCACGCGCTCGGCGAAGTTCTCGGTGGCGTAGTTGATCGCATGCGCGGCACCGTGGGCCAGTGCGAGCTGGCACTTGGCGTCGGTGCCGGCGGTGCCGATGAGCTGGAGCCCGAGCGCCTTGGCCCACTGGCAGGCGATCAGGCCGACGCCGCCAGCCGCGGCATGGAACACGATGAAGTCGCCGGGCTGCAGGCCCTCGGCCGGCAGCGTCCTGCGCAGCAGGTACTGCGTCGTCAGGCCCTTGAGCATCATCGCCGCGCCGGTCTCGAAGGAGATCCCGTCGGGCAGCTTGCAGACGCTCCTTGCCGGCATCACGCGCAGTTCGCAATAGGAGCCGGGAGGCTGGCTGGCGTAGGCGGCGCGATCGCCGGCCTTGAGGTGCGTGACGCCCTCGCCCACTGCCTCGACCACGCCGGAGGCTTCCATGCCGAGCTGCAGCGGCATCGCGAAGGGATAGAGGCCGCTGCGCTGGTAGGTGTCGATGAAGTTGAGGCCCACCGCCTTGTGGCGGATCCGGATCTCGCCGGGACCGGGGTCGCCGACCTCGACCTCGACGAACTTGAGCTCCTCGGGACCGCCGTGGCGGTCGATGCGCACTGCCTTGCTCTTGCTCATGGTGCTGCTCCTGATAAGTCGCCTATCCTGCCACGCCAGCGACTTGCCTTGTCGTGGCCGGCGCAGCCAGGCCCGTTGGTGAAACACCGCGGAACTGGCTTCGCCAGGCCGCTGGTGTTGCCCCCGGTCGGGGGTGGGCGCCGGACACGAAGTGCCGGCAACCTGGGGGCGAGCCTAATACGTCCCGGGGTAAGCACCGCCATCGGCCAGCACGTTCTGGCCCGTGACATAGGCGGCATGCACGCTGCAGAGAAAGGCGCAGATCGCGCCGAACTCCGCGGGCGTGCCGAAGCGGCCTGCCGGAATGTTCTTCTGTCGGCTGGCGCGGATCGCGTCGATGTCCTGCCCGGACTTCTTCGCCGCGCCGGYCAGCGTGCCCTTCAGGCGATCGGTGTCGAACGATCCCGGCAGCAGGTTGTTGATCGTCACGCCCTTGGCCGCGACGCCCGTGCGCGCGACACCGGCGACGAAGCCCGTGAGTCCGCTGCGCGCACCGTTGCTCAGGCCCAGGATATCGATCGGCGCCTTGACCGAACTCGAGGTGATGTTGACGATGCGCCCGAAGCCGCGCGCCGCCATGCCGTCGACCGTGGCCTTGATCAGTTCGATCGGCGTCAGCATGTTGGCGTCGATCGCCTTCACCCATGCCTCGCGGTCCCAGTCGCGGAAATCGCCGGGCGGCGGGCCGCCGGCATTGGTGACCACGATGTCGAATTCGGCGTGCGCCGCGAACGCCGCGGCGCGGCCTTCGGGGGTCGTGATGTCGGCCGCGACGTGCTTCACGAAAGGCTTGGCAGCGCTGCCTGCAGCAGTGGCCTGCAGGGTCGCCGCCGCAGCCTCCAGCGCCTCGGCGCCGCGCGCCACGATCACAAGGTTCACGCCCTCGCGCAGCAGCGCTTCCGCACAGCCGTAGCCCAGTCCCTTGCTCGCGCCGCACACCAGCGCCGTCCTGCCCGCGATTCCCAGATCCATGTTGATTCCTTCGGGCTCAGCGCCCCATTCGTGTGAAGACAAAGATGCCGGTGATGACCAGCACCGTGCCGGCCGCGATCCAGGCGGTGAAGGGCTCGCCGAGCAGCAGCACCCCCATCAGGATCGTCGACATCGGCCCGACCATACCCGTTTGCGCCGCCATCGCGGGCCCGATGCGCTCGATCGCCATCATGACGGCGAGGACGGGCACGGCAGTGCACAGCGTGGCGTTGAGCACCGACAGCCAGATCACCTCGGGCGCGACCTCGAAGGCCGCGCCCATCGGCCGCAACAGCAGGAACTGGGCGATGCACAGCAGGCAGGCCACGCTGGTCGCCAGACCGACCAGGCGCAGCGAGCCGAGCCGCTTGACGAACTCGCCGCTGGCGACCAGGTAGATCGCATAGCTCACCGCGCTCAGGAACACCAGGAAGGCGCCCCACGCGGCCGACGCGCTCTGGCCCAGGCTGAGCTCATGGCCGAACACCAGCAGCACGCCCGAATAGCTGATCGCCATGCCTGCGAACTGCCAGCGCGTGATGCGCCGCCGGTAGACGATCCAGCCGAACAGCAGCACCAGCGTCGGATTGAGGTACAGGATCAGCCGCTCGAGGCTGGCCGTGATGTAGGCCAGCCCCGCGAAGTCCAGGAAGCTCGACAGGTAGTAGCCCGAGAAGCCGAGCCCGACGACGCCGAGCCAGTCGCGCCGCGTGAGCGCCGGCTTGCCCCGCCCGGCCCACCATGCCATGAGCGCGAACAGCGGCAGCGCGAACAGCATGCGCAGCATGATCAGCGTCACCGCATCGACGCCGTGCCGGTAGGCCAGCTTGACGATGATCGCCTTGCCGCTGAAGGCGATCGCACCGAAGGTGGCGAGGGCCAGGCCCGGGGCAAGGTTTTTTCGAACGGCTTGCGCCGAGGCGGCCTGGGGCATCGAGAGGACTAGAACCCCGCGGCCAAGCCGTCGCGGCGCGCGTCGCTGGCCGCCACGTAGCCTTCCACCGCCGGGTCGCCCGCGCGCCAGATGAACTGGCCGGCGCCGAAGTCCTGGTAGGAGTCGTTGATGACATCGACCTTGTGGCCGAGCGCGGACAGGCCCTGCACGGTGGCAGGAGCCATCGCGGCCTCGGCATTGATCTCGAGTCCCGAATTGAAGCGCCAGCGCGGCGCATCGCAGGCCGCCTGCGGGTTCTGCCCGTAGTCCAGCATGCGAACCAGCGTCTGCATGTGGCCCTGCGGCTGCATGTTGCCGCCCATGACGCCGAAGCTCATCACCGGCGCGCCGTCCTTCGTGAGGAAGGCCGGGATGATGGTGTGGAACGGGCGCTTGCCCGGCGCCACCAGGTTGGGGCTCGCGTCCTTCAGGCTGAAGCCGTGCCCGCGGTTCTGCAGGCTGATGCCGAAGCCCGGCTCCACGCAGCCCGAGCCGAAGCCCATGTAGTTGCTCTGGATGAAGCTCACCATCATGCCGCTCTCGTCGGCCGCCGTGAGGTAGATGGTGCCGCCCTTGACCGGGTTGCCTGCCTTGAAGTCCTGCGCCTTGTTCACATCGATGAGTTTGGCACGCGAGGCGAGGTAGGCGCCATCGAGCATTTGCAGCGGTGTCAGCTCCATCGACGATGGCTCCGACACGTAGCGGTAGGTGTCCGCGAACGCGAGCTTCATGGCCTCGATCTGCAGGTGCTGCGAGCGAACCGAGTCGACCGGGATCGAGCCGATGTCGAAATGCTCGAGGATGCCCAGGGCGATCAGGGCGGCGATGCCCTGCCCGTTCGGCGGGATCTCGTGCAGCGTGTGGCCGCGGTAGTTCTGGGCGATGGGCTCGACCCACTCGGGCTTCCAGTTGGCGAGGTCGCGCACTTTGAGGCTGCCGCCGTTCTCGTTCGAGAACTTCTCCAGCGCTTCGGCGATCTCGCCGCTGTAGAAGGCATCGCCCCGCGTCGCCGCGATGGCCTTCAAGGCGCGCGCGGCCGCCGGGAAGCGGAACAGCTCGCCCACTTCAGGCGCCCGGCCCCACGGCAGAAAGCTCTGCGCGAAGCCCGGCTGCGACTGCAGGATGGGCGTGGCCGCGGCCCACTTCTGCCGCACCACGGGCGGCATCAGGTAGCCGCGCTCGGCGATCTCGATCGCCGGCGCCATGAGATCCGCGAAAGGCAGCTTGCCGAAGCGCTCGGACAATGCGACCCAGCCGCCCACTGCGCCCGGCACCGTGACCGAATCCATGCCGCGCATCGGCGGCGTGGCGGCGTCGGCGCCGTGCTTCTTGCGGAAATAGTCGGGCGTCCAGGCCGCGGGCGCGCAGCCCGAGGCATTGAGGCCGTGCAGCTTCCGGCCGTCCCACAGGATGCAGAAGGCATCGCTGCCCAGGCCGTTGCTGACCGGCTCCACCAGCGTCATGACCGCCGCGGTCGCGACCGCGGCATCGACCGCGTTGCCGCCTTGCTGCAGGATGCGCAGTCCGGCCTGGGCCGCCAGCGGATGCGAGGTCGACACCACGTTGCGCGCGAAGACCGGGATGCGGGTCGAGGTGTAGGGATTGGCGTAGTCGAATTTCATGTCAGTCCCCTGTGATCTTGCGTTCGGTGATGATCTTTTTCCATTTGGCGGCGTCCTGCGCCACCATGCCCGCGAGCTGCGCCGGCGTGCTGGTGGTGGGTTCGATCCCCAGCCGTGCCAGCTTGTCGCGCGTCTCCGGGTCGCTGAGCGACTGGTTGGCGGCGCTGTTGATGCGGGTCACGATATCGGCCGGGAGGCCCTTGGGGCCGTAGAGACCGAACCATGTATTGGACTCGAAACCCGGCAGCACGTCGGCGATCGGTGGCAGTTCCGGCGCCAGCGGGCTGCGCTTCAGCGTCGTCACGCCCAGCGCCCGCAGCCGGCCGTCGCGCACGTGCGGCATGCCGGTCGGCAGCGAGTCGAACAGCACGTCGACCTTGCCCGTGATGAGGTCGGGAATCGCGAGCGCGGTGCCCTTGTACGGGATGTGCGTGACGAAGACGCCGGCCTGCGACTTGAAGAGCTCGGCCGTGAGCTGCACGATGGTGCCGTTGCCGCTCGACGCGTAGTTGAGCTTGCCCGGGTTCTTCTTCGCGTAGTCGATCCACTCGCGCACCGTCCTGGCCGGCGAGTTGTTGGGCACCAGCATGATGCTGGGCGCATCGCCCACGTGCGCGATCGGGGTGAAGTCGTGCACCGCGTCGTAGGGCAGCTTCGGGTTGATCGCCGGGCCGATGGAGTGCGTGCTGGTGGTGGCCAGCAGCAGGGTGTAGCCATCGGGCGCCGCCTTGGCCGCGGCATCGGAGCYGATCGCGCCACCGGCGCCGGGCTTGTTGTCGATCACCAGCGTGGTGCCGAGCTTCTCGCCCATCTTCTGCGACAGGGTGCGCGCGAAGAGGTCGGTGGCGCCGCCGGCCGGGAAAGGCACGATCAGGCGGATCGGCTTGGCCGGATAGCCTTGCGCCCGGCTGGCGGACGTTGCGCCCACGCAAAGCACGGCGGCACAGGCCTGAATGAACTGGATTCGCTTCATGGTTCTGGATTCTGTCCCTGTGGAGAGGAAATCGGATGCTATGCAACGCCAGCGCATCAAGCCAGATAATCCAGCTTATCGAACTATGAATTCTGCTTATGGCAAGAAACACCGCGGAAGAGATCTCGCTGCAGCAGCTCAGGGCCCTGGCGGCGGTCGCCGAAACCGGCAGCTTCACCCTCGCGGCGGAAGCCCTGCAGCTCACGCAGCCCGCGATCAGCCACCTGGTCAAGCGAATGGAACACGAGCTCGGCCAGCCCCTGGTGGTGCGAGGGCGCCGCATCCGCATCACCAATGCCGGCCAGATGATGGTCGACACGGCCGTGCGCGCGCTGCGGCTGATCGATGAATCCGTCGGCGCCTGCCGGTCGCAGTCCCAGCTGCGCGAAGGGCGGGTGGTCCTGGCCGTGGGCCATCTCACGGCGGGCGCCCTGCTGCCGCCGCTTCTGGGCCGCTTTTCGCAGCAGCACCCGGCGCTGGCGACGGTGCTGATGGACAGCACGGCCGAGCAGATGATCTCGCGGATCCTCTCGCAGGAGGCCGACCTGGGCTTCGGTTCGGACATCGGCCAGAAGCACTCCGAGCTCGCGACCGAGCCGCTGTTCAGCGAGCGCATGGCGCTCTTCGTGCGCGACGATCATCCGCTGGCCCAGCGGGTGGTGATCGATGCCCGGCACCTGGATGCGCTGGCCTTCATCCACGTCAATCCGGACGCCAACGTGTGGCGATCCGTCAGCCGCCAGCTGTCGAGCGTGGCCAATGTGTATCCGCGCGTGGTCCACCATGTCTCGATGCTGTCGACCGCGTTCGGGCTCATCCAGGCCGGCGCGGGCGTCGCGCTGCTGCCTCGCTACGTGGAAGTCCTGATGCCGGGCAACCTGCGCGCGGTGGCCGTGACGCGTCCGGCGCTGGAGTATCCGGTCGTCGCGGTGCGGCTGGCCAAGCATCCGCTCAGCCCGGCCGCCATGGCCTTCCTCGCCATGGCCAGGCAGCACATGAAGCCGCCGCGCCCGCACAAGACGTAAAAAAAAACGGCACCCGAAGGTGCCGTTGCGCGAAGCCGGAAGGAGCGCAGCGCTCAATCCTCGACGAAGGCTTCCTGGCGCTTGGACTTGACCGCCGGCAGAAGCACGATCACCAGCAGCAGCAGCGCCGCCGCCAGCAGGCCGGCCGAGATCGGCCGCGTGACGAAGACGATCCAGTCGCCGCGCGACAGCAGCAATGCACGGCGCAGGTTCTCTTCCATCATCGGCCCCAGGATGAAGCCCAGCAGCAGCGGTGCGGGTTCGCAGCCGAGCTTGAAGAAGGCGTAGCCGACGAAACCGAAGATCGCCACCATCCAGATGTCGAAGGTGTTGTTGTTGGTCGAGTACACGCCGATGGCGCAGAACAGCACGATGGCCGGGAACAGGTACTTGTAGGGCACCGACAGCAGCTTGATCCACATGCCGATCAGCGGCAGGTTCAGGATGATCAGCATCGCGTTGCCGAGCCACATCGAGGCGATCAGGCCCCAGAACAGCTCCGGGTTGCTGGTCATCACCTGCGGGCCGGGCTGGATGTTGTGGATCGTCATCGCGCCGACCATCAGCGCCATCACCGCGTTGGGCGGGATGCCCAGCGTCAGCAGCGGGATGAAGGAGGTCTGGGCGCCGGCGTTGTTGGCCGACTCGGGAGCCGCGACGCCGCGGATGTTGCCCTTGCCGAAGGGCACTTCGCCCGGATGCAGCTTGGTCTTCTTCTCGATCGTGTAGGCCGCGAAGGCCGCCAGCAGCGCGCCGCCGCCGGGCAGGATGCCAAGCGCCGCGCCGAGCGCCGTGCCGCGCAGCACCGCGGGCAGCATGCGCTTGAAGTCTTCCTTGGTCGGGAACAGGCCGGACACCTTGGCGGTGAAGACCTCGCGGTCTTCCTCGGGGCGCGACAGGTTGGCGATGATCTCGCCGTAGCCGAACACACCCATCGCGATGGCGACGAAGCCGATGCCGTCGGTGAGCTCAGGAATGTCGAAGCTGAAGCGCGCCACGCCCGAATTGACGTCGGTGCCGACCAGGCCCAGCAGCAGGCCCAGCACGATCATCGCGATCGCCTTGAGCAGCGAGCCCGAGGCCAGCACCACGGCGCCGATCAGGCCCAGGATCATGAGCGAGAAGTACTCGGCCGGGCCGAACTTGAAGGCCAACTCGGTCAGCGGCGGCGCGAAGGCCGCCAGGATCAGCGTGCCGACGCAGCCGGCGAAGAACGAGCCCAGGCCGGCGGCCGCGAGCGCAGGCCCCGCTCGCCCCTTGCGCGCCATCTGGTAGCCGTCGATCACGGTCACGACCGAGGACGATTCGCCCGGCAGGTTGACCAGGATGGCGGTGGTGGAGCCGCCGTACTGGGCGCCGTAGTAGATG
>NZ_JBFUCI010000297.1:0-8068 GCF_056405335.1 Variovorax sp. P1_H12_2 | reverse complement strand
CTCTTGATGAAGGGCAGCGTGGCCGGCAGGTTGCTGAACATCAGCGGCACCACGCCGCCGAGGACGTCGTTGAGCGCCGGCGCGGTGCCCTTGTAGGGGACGTGCAGCAGGTCGACACCGGCCTGCTGCTTGAACAGCTCGCCCGCCAGGTGCAGGCCGCTGCCCACGCCGGGCGACGCGTACGACAAGGTGCCGGGCCTGGCCTTGGCCTGGGCGACCACCTGCTTCGCGTCCTTGAAGCCGGATGCGGGGGCGGCCACCAGCACGTTGGGTGCGGTCGCGAGCATCGTCACCGGCACGAAGTCGCGCTCGATGCTGAACGGGAAGTTCGGCATCAGGGTCGGGTTGATCGTGAGGTTGCCGGCCGGCACCACCAGCAGCGTGTGGCCGTCGCCCTTGGCGCGCTTCACCTTGTCGATGCCGATGTTGCCGGCTGCGCCCGCGAGGTTCTCGACCACGGCCGGCTGGCCGTAGCGCTTCGCGAGTCCTTCGGAGAGCACCCGCGCCAGCGTGTCGACCGGGCCGCCCGGCGGGAACGGCGAGACGATCGTGAAGCGCTCGGCGGCCAGCTGCTTCTGGGCCTCGCTCTGCGCCTGCGCGGACGTGAGGGCCGCGAACGCCAGCAAGGCGGTGCCGAAAAGAAGGCGCGGAATGGAAGTGCGTCGTGTCATCGGGATTGCGCTCACTTCTTTTCGGTCAGGAAGGCCCCCTTGGGACCTTCGGCGTTCTTCTGCCGGCGCGTATGGCCGTCGAGGCCGCCATCGACCGCCCATTCGGCGAACACGGTCGGGCCCGGCTCGAACTCGCGCGGCTGCCATGCGGCCGTCAGCTGGTCCTCGTCGGCGTAGTACTCGATCAGGCCGCCGGCCGGGTTCTTGAAGTACCAGAAGTAGGCGGAGGAGACCGGATGGCGGCCCGGGCCGAGCTGCGTTTCCCAGCCGCGGCGCGAGAAATGCAGGCCGCCGCCGAACACCTCGTGGATGTCGCGCACGGTGAAGGCCACATGGTTGAGCCCGCGCTTGCCCGAGGGCAGCTGCAGCAGGAACAGGTCGTGGTGCCCGCCTTCCGCTGCGCAGCGCATGAAGGCGCCGCGGTTCGGGTAGCTGTCGGAAGAGACGAAGCCGAAACGGTCCGCATAGAAGGCACCGGTGGTCTTGACGTCGCCGACGAAGAACACCACGTGGCCGACCTCGATCGGCGTCGCGCGCTCGTACACCGGCGCCGGCCGGTCCACGCGCGGCTTGTCGTTCCAGGTGTTCATCGCGCCGCAGTCGATCTCGACCGCGTGCTTGCGGCTGACCTGCAGCCGCACGGCCAGGCCGTTCGGGTCGATGCAGCCGATGCGGCGCGCGCCGTCGACCGTCGCATCGACGAAGCCGGGGTCCTTGGCGATGGCCGCCGCGTAACGCTCGAGGTCGGCGTCGTTCTCGACGCCCCACACCACTTCGCGCAGGGTCGGGCCCTCTTCCATCGCCGGCGGCAGGCCCGGCTTGTCCAGGGCCGCGACGACCACCTTGCAGCCGTTGAGGCATTCGAAGACCAGTTCGTCGGCGGCCTCGGACTTCAGCGTGAGGCCCCAGTCCTGGAAGAACGTGCGGCAAGTGGCGAGGTCGTCCGCCGCATAGGTGATCTGGTCGATGCCCAATACGCTCATATCAAAATCTCCATCGCTGTCATAGGCCTGCCCAGGGCAGCGGTTGATCGTTGGTGCCCCAGTACATGCTCTTCTGCTCCATGTACTGGAAGATGCCCTCGCGGCCCTTCTCGCGGCCCAGGCCGCTGTCGCGCCAGCCGCCGAACGGGGTCGAGACCGAGAACTGCTTGTAGGTGTTGACCCAGACCGTGCCCGCCTGCACCGCGCGGCCGAGCCGCCAGGCGCGCTTGAAGTCGCGGCTCCAGACGCCCGCGGCCAGCGCGTAGACGCTGTCGTTGGCTTGCTTGATCAGTTCCTCTTCGTTGTCGAAGGGCATCGCGACCAGCACCGGGCCGAAGATCTCTTCCTGGCTGATGCGCGCGCTGTTGGTGAGGCCTTCGAGGATCGTCGGGGTGTAGAAGTAGCCGCGCTCCAGGCCGTCGCCGTGCGGCCGCACGCCGCCGGTGCGGATGCGCCCGCCCTCGGACACGCCGAGCTCCACGTAGCGCTCGATGCCCTCGCGGTGCTTGGCGGTGATCAGCGGCCCCATCTGCGTGCTCTCGGCGGCCGGGTCACCCACGCGCAGCGCGTTGGCGCCCTCGGCCAGGCGGGTCAGGAACTCGTCGTAGATCGACCGCGCGACGAACAGGCGCGAGCCCGCGATGCAGGATTCGCCCGAAGAGCTGAAGATGCCGTAGAGCACGCCATTGACCGCGTGGTCGAGGTCGGCGTCGTCGAGCACCATGGTCGGCGACTTGCCGCCGAGCTCGAGCGAGACCGGCATCATCTTGTCGGCCGCGATGTGCGCAATGTGCCGGCCCGTGGTGGTGCCGCCGGTGAAGGACACGCGCTTGACCAGCGGATGCTTGGTGATGGCGTCGCCGATCACCGAGCCCTTGCCCGGCAGCACGCTGACGATGCCCTTGGGCACGCCGGCCTCCTCGCAGATGCGGGCCAGCTCGAGCGCCATCAGGGGCGTCACCTCGGCCGGCTTGACCACCACCGCGTTGCCCGCGGCCAGCGCCGGCGCCAGCTTCTGCGCCTCGCTCGCGATCGGCGAATTCCACGGCGTGATCGCCGCCACCACGCCCATCGGCTCGTGCACGCTCATCGTGACGAAGGGGCCGCGCGACGGCGTGATGGTGTCTTCGAGCGTCTCGAGCGCAGCGGCGAAGAACTGGAAGGTGCCGGCGGCGCTGGCCACCAGGTTGCGGGTCTCGCTGATCGGCTTGCCGTTGTCCAGGCGCTGCTTCTGGGCCAGCACCTCGCCCTGCTCGCGGATCAGCTGCGCCACCCGGTGCAGCACCGTCGCGCGCTGGTGCGGCAGCATCTGCGCCCAGCCGCTGGTCAGGAAGGCGTGGTGCGCGCGCGTGATGGCTTCGTCGACGTCGGCCAGGCTCGCGGCCCTGAGGCGCGCGATCGGTTCGCCGGTGGCCGGATAGAGGCTCTCGTAGACGTCGCCGCCGCCCAGGCGCCAAACGCCTGCGATGTTGAGGGGAAGGAGTTCGGAAGAAATCATCGGGGTTCCCTGGTTTCAGATCGCCATGGCCGCGACACGGTTGCGCAGTGCACGCACGGCGCTGTAGACCGTCAACGCGGAGGTCTTGGGATTCGCTGCGAGCGGCTTGTTGCGCATCGTGAGTTCGAAGCTGCCGAAGGCGCCTTGGGCCTCGACCACGTGGACGTTGTCGGCCACCGCCGGATCGGCGATCAGGCGCACCAGGGTGCGGTCCAGCCCGAGGCCGGCGAGCGACACGGTGGCGGCCACGTTGGCGTTTTTCGGGTAGAGCGTTGCGGCTTCGCGCGCGCTGCCTTCGAAGATCACGATCTCGCTCGTCAGCGCATCGAGATCGCGGCCCTGCTCGGCCGGCGTGCCCTTCCAGGCGCGCGGCGGTTTGCGGCCGGTGTAGCGCACCTCGTCGAGGCCGCCGATGCGGGCCGCGGCCAGCGCGTCGATGGCGCCGATCGCACCGGCGATCAATTGGACCTGCGTGCCGCCCGCGAGCGCCGCGGATTCGAGCTTTTCAGCGAGGCCCGCGGCCGAGAGCGCGCCCACCGAGGCCACGATGCAAGGGGTGCCGCGCTGCAGGGCCGGCAGCACATGCGCCTCGATCGCCGCATGGCCCGCCGCTTCGACGACCAGGTCGATGCCTTCGAGCGGAACCGACGACACGAGCTGCGCGCCCGGTGCGAGCCGCTGGGCCGTGGCCTGCGCCGCAGCGAAGGCGTCGGCCGGCACGACGATGGCCTTGACCTCCAGCGCCGTGTCGGCCTGGAGCAGTTCGAGCATCGAGGCACCGATGGCGCCGCAGCCGACGAGTGCAATGCGCGTGATGGCGGACATGCGAAGGCCTCCGCTCACTTGGCCGTGCCGAGCGCAGGAATCTGCGTGATCGTGTTGGTCGGCGGACCCGCGAAGGTGCTCTTGAAGCCGCCGATGGACAGCATGTCGATCTCGAGCAGGAAGGGACCGTCGGTCGCCAGCGCCTCGTCCAGGCGGGCCGGCAGGTCGGCCAGCTTCTGCACGCGCGCATGCGGCAGGGCGATCGACCGACACAGCAGGTCGTAGTCGGGCGTATGCAGCTCGGCGTAGCACTGGCGGCCGCCGTACTGCGCGTCCTGGATGTTCTTGATGACGCCGTAGCTCTTGTCGTTCATCAGCACGATCACCATGGGGGCCTTCTCCTGCACCATGCAGGCCAGCTCGCCCAGGTTCAGGATGAAGCCGCCGTCGCCGGCCAGGCAGAAGGTCTTGCGGCCCGAACCGGTCACCACCGCGCCGATCGCCGCGCCAATGGCCATGGGCATGCCCTGGCCGATGCCGCCGCCCGTGGCGTGCACGCCGGCGCTGGGTTCGAAGATGCGCAGCTCGCGGTTGCCCCAGGTGCTGTTGGAGACAGTCACGTCGCGCACCCAGTTGAAACTGCGGCCGGCCACCGACTGGATCTGGCGAACCAGTTCGGCGTACGGGCCGAGGCCGTCGCGCAGCGTCGCGACGGCCTGGTCGTGCGCGGCGCGCAGGTCGACCAGCAGCTGGGGGTCGGCCTGGTACTTCGCGGCTTCGAGGCGATCGGCGAGGCCTTCGAGCGCCAGCGCGGAATCGCCGCAGACGAAGGCTTCGGAGGCGTAGCAGCGGCCTTCGGCGGCGGCATCGGCGTCGATGCGGTACAGCGGGCGCGGCAGCTTCAGCTCGTACTTGAGCGTCTCGTTGCCGCGCAGGCGCGAACCGACCACGAGCATTGCGTCGCAGGTCTGGTAGAGGGCCTCGACCGGCTTCTGGATGTTGTAGGCGCCGAGCGAGCCGGCATCGTCCTCGGGCACCGTGCCGCGGCCCTGGGTGGTGGTGACCACGCCGAAGCCGAGCTTCTGCAGGCGCTGGATGGCCGCACGGGCGTGGCGCGCACCGCCGCCGACCCACAGCAAGGGGCGCCTGGCCTTGGCAAGGCTCGCGGCCAGGGCGTCGAGACCGGCTTCCGACGGCACAGGGGCCTCGATCGGCAGCGGCGACAGGTCGGCCGGCATCGTGGTGAGCGCCGACTGGATGTCGATCGGAATCTCGACGCTGACGGGGCCGGTGGGCGCGGTCATCGCGACCTGCACCGCGCGCTTCAGGGTACCGAGCACGGTCTCGACGCTGCGCACGCGGAAGGCGGCCTTGGAGATGGCCTTGAGCATCGTGAGCTGGTCCGGTGCCTCGTGGATGTACGACATGCCGCGGTCGATGTAGGGCGTCTCGATCTGGCCCGTGAGGTGCAGCAGCGGCGCGCCGGCGGTCAGCGCCTCGACCATGCTGCCGGCGATGTTGCCGGCGGCGGGACCGGTGCTGGTGATGCACACGCCAAGGCTCGCGGTGGAGCGCGCATAGGCGTCGGCCATGTTGCCGGCACCCGCTTCGCCCCGCGACGAGATGAAGCGGATCGCGCCGCGCTGCGCGAAGGCATCGAGGATCGGCATGTTGTGGATCGAGATGACGCCGAACGCCGCCTTGACGCCGCATTGCTCGAGGAAGGCGGCGACGACGGCGCCGACCGTGACGGTGTTGTGTGGGTTATGCATGGCGGGAATGGCCTCCGGAAATGTCGATGTGGCTGCCCGTCGTATAGGACGCGAGCGGTGAAGCGAGGAAAAGAATCGCGCGCGCGGCTTCGATCGGAAGCCCCAGGCGACCCAGCGGGATGTGTTTGTCGTGCGCGAGCTGGCCGCTCCAGGCGGCCCAGTCGAGCTCGGTCTGCGCACGGGCCTCGAAGCGGCGGCGCCACTGGCCCGACTCGACCAGGCCGATCAGGATGCCGTTGACCCGCACGCCCTGCGGCGCGAACTCGGTGGCCATCGAGCGCACCAGGCTCAGCAGGCCGGCGCGGGCCGCCGAGGTGGCGACCATGTGCGGCTCGGGCTGGCGCGCGAGCAGCGAATTGGCGCAGACGATCGCCGCATCGCCGAGCACCGCGCGCTGCGCCGTGAGCTGCGGCAGGAAGGCGCGCGTCGGGTGGATCACCGAGAAGAACTTCAGGTGCAGCTCGTCGCTCCAGGCCTGGTCGTCGGTATCGGCGAAGGTGGACACGCGCCCCTGCCCCGCGTTGTTGATCAGCATCGAGGCCGGGCCGAGCGCGGCTTCGCTCTCGGCGGCGAAACGCTTCACCGACACCGCATCGAGCACGTCGCAGGTGCGGGCGAAGAGGCGGGCCTCGGGACGCGTGGCGCGCAGGCCGGCCACCGCGCGGTCGAGCCGCTCGACGTTGCGGCCGCACAGCGCCACCGCGGCGCCGCAGTCCAGCAGCAGCTCGACGGTCGCCAGGCCGATGCCGGAGGAGCCGCCGGTGACCACGGCCACGCGGCCGGCCAGCGCATCGGCGGCGAAGAAGTTCGAGGACAGGTGAGGCATCGTCATTTTCTTTGGTCGGCTGCGCTCAGGCGCGGTCGCTGCCGCGAAGAGGGATCACCCGGCCCGCGGGGGCCGGCGAATAGTTCAGCAGGCCGGAGATCTCGTCGGCGCTCTGGCGCACGCGCTGCACCATCTCGTCCATCCGGCTTTCTTCGATGTGGCCCGAGGTGATGGTCGCGCCCAGCGCCGCCACGATGTGGCCGCTGTGGTCGCGCACCGGCGCGGCGATGGTGGAAATGTTGGATTCGAAGAAACCTTCGCCCAGCACGTAGCCGCGCTGGCGGTCGGCCTGGACCATGTCGAACAACTGGTCGACCGAGACCGGCGTGCTCGGCGAGAAGGACTCGAGCCGGCCTTCGGGATAGAGCGCGCGCAGTTGCACCAGCGTCAGGTCTTCGAGCAGGACGCGACCGAGCACCGTGGCATGCGCGGGCAGCCGCGTGCCGACGGTCACCGAACTCGCGAACGGCGTGGGCGGAGCGACCTTCGCCACGTAGACGATCGATCGGCCGTCGCGCACCACCAGGTTGCACGGCGTGCGCAGGTCGTCGCACAGGCGCTGCAGGAGCGGCGTCCCGAGCTGCGTGAGCTCCAGCGAGGCCAGGTATTCGAAGCCCAGGCGCAGCACCGACAGCCCGAGGCGGTAGTCGCGCCCGCCTTCGGCGCGCTCGAGGAAGCCCATGTTCTCGAGCGTGGTCAGGAGCCGGAACACGGTCGAGCGCGGCAGGTCGAAGCGGCGCGCCAGCTCGGGCGCCGAGAGTGAGCGGTTCTCGCGGCTGAACTCGCACAGCAGGCGCAGCCCGCGCTCGAGCGCGGGAACGTTGTAGCGGTCCGCGCCTTCGTCGATGGGATCGATGTCGTTGGTAGCCATGGTGCCTCTGGGTTGTTGTCTGGGTCGTTTTCAGGATGCCAGAACGTCGCGCAGCAGCGCCGCGACGGCTTCCGGCCTCTCGACGTAGCTCGCATGGCCCGTATCGGCGATCAGCTCGAGCGCCACGCCGCACTTCTGCGCCACCTCGGCGCAGCCGGCGGGCGGCGTGACGATGTCGAGCGCGCCGCAGGCCACGCGCACCGGCATCGCCGGCGGCAGGTCGGCCAGCAGCTCGCCGCCGCACAGCAGCTCGACCGCCTGGCGGTAGCCGCCTTCGTTCAGGCGCGCCATGTTCCAGCGCACCCACTGGCGTGCCTGCTCGCTCGCGTTGGCGGACAGCAGCCGGGCGTCGGCTTGCGCGGCCATGCCTGCAACGCCGGCGCGCACCAGGGTGTCGAGCCGCAGGGTGCGCACGCGCTGGCGGGTTTCGGCGCGCTCGGGGGCGCCGTAGCCAGCCGCCGGGCTGATCAGCACCAGCCGCTCGATGCGCGCCGCCAGCGCCGAACCGGGCCGGGTGGCCGCGGCGGCAGTCAACGCGCCGAGCGAATGGCCGACCAGGGTGCAGCGGGCGACGCCGAGGGCATCGAGCATCGCGCCGAGCCGCTCGGCGTAGTCGGCGGCCTTCGGCGCCGAGGGTGCCAGCGGCGTCGATGCGCCGTAGCCGGGCGCGTCCCAGGCGATC
>NZ_JBFUCI010000296.1:0-8111 GCF_056405335.1 Variovorax sp. P1_H12_2 | reverse complement strand
GGCATGAAGGACTCCAAGGTGATCGTGGCGATCAACAAGGACGAAGAGGCGCCGATCTTCTCGGTGGCCGACTACGGCCTCGTGGCCGACCTGTTCACGGCCGTGCCGGAACTGGTCAAGGCGCTCTGATCCATTCAGGTCGTGTGAGCCAAAGGGCATCGTTCGCGGTGCCCTTTTTCACATTGGTGCGTATTCGGCCAGGAGGCCGCAGGAGACAACCATGAGTTACATCGCCCCCCTCAAGGACATGCTGTTCGACATCGAGCATCTCGCGGACATCGCACAGGTGTCGCAGATGCCGGGACTGGAAGACGCGGGCCTCGAGACCGCCCAGGCCGTGCTCGAGGAGTGCGCCCGCTTCAATCAGGACGTCATCGCGCCGCTGAACGTGGCGGGCGACCGCAATCCCTCGTCGTTCAAGGACGGCCAGGTGACGACCACGGCGGGCTTCAAGGAAGCCTTCGCGCAGTACGCGAGCGGCGGCTGGCAGGGCCTGCAGCATCCTTCGGACTTCGGCGGCCAGGGCCTGCCGAAGACCATCGGCGCGGCCTGCGGCGAAATGCTCAACTCGGCCAACATGAGCTTCGCGCTGTGCCCGCTGCTGAGCGATGGCGCGATCGAGGCGCTGCTCACGGCCGGCTCCGACGAGCTCAAGGCGACCTACCTCGAGAAGCTGGTGAGCGGCCAGTGGACCGGCACCATGAACCTGACCGAGCCGCAAGCCGGCAGCGATCTCGCGATGGTGCGCAGCCGGGCCGAGCCGCAGCCTGACGGCAGCTACAAGGTGTTCGGCACCAAGATCTTCATCACCTACGGTGAGCACGACATGGCCGAGAACATCGTCCACCTCGTGCTGGCCCGCGTCACCGGCGCGCCCGAGGGCGTGAAGGGCATCAGCCTCTTCGTTTGCCCCAAGTTCCTCGTCAACAAGGACGGCTCGCCGGGCGCGCGCAACGACGTGCACTGCGTGAGCATCGAGCACAAGCTGGGCATCAAGGCCTCGCCGACGGCCGTGCTGCAATATGGCGACCACGGTGGCGCTGTCGGCTACCTGGTCGGCGAGGAAAACCGCGGCCTCGAGTACATGTTCATCATGATGAACTCGGCCCGCTACGCGGTGGGCATGCAGGGCATCGCGATCGCCGAGCGCGCCTACCAGCATGCGGTGGCCTACGCCAGGGACCGCGTGCAGAGCAGGCCGGTCGACGGCTCGATCAATGCCAGTGCGCCGATCATCCATCACCCGGACGTCAAGCGCATGCTGATGACGATGCGCGCCTACACCGAAGGCTGCCGCGCGATGGCCTCGGTGGCCGCGGCCGCCTACGACGCGACCCACCATCATCCCGATGCCGAGACGCGCAAGCAGAACCAGGCCTTCTACGAATACATGGTGCCGCTGGTCAAGGGCTACAGCACCGAGATGAGCCTGGAGGTCGCCTCGCTGGGCGTGCAGGTGCATGGCGGCATGGGCTTCATCGAGGAGACCGGCGCGGCGCAGTACCTGCGCGACGCCAAGATCCTGACCATCTACGAAGGCACCACCGCGATCCAGGCCAACGACCTCGTGGGCCGCAAGACCGCGCGCGACGGCGGCCAGACCGCAAAGGCGATCGCCGCGCAGATCGAGAAGACCGAAGCCGAGCTCGCGAAGCGCGGCAGCGCCGATGCGCAGGCGGTGGCGAAGCGGCTCAAGGCCGCACGCGAAGCTTTCGTCGACGTGGTCGGCTTCGTCGCCGGCCAGACCAGGGCGGCGCCCAATGCGGTGTTCGCGGGCAGCGTGCCCTACCTGATGCTCGCAGGCAACGTGGTGGCCGGCTGGCAGCTGGCGCGCTCGCTGCTGGTGGCCGAGGACCTCGCCCAGGCCGGGACCGACGTGGCTTTCATGAAAGCCAAGATCGCCACCGCGCGCTTCTACGCGGAGCACATCCTGAACAAGGCGCCGGGCATCCGAGACAGCATCGTCGACGGCGCCGACAGCGTCACGGCGCTCGCGCTCGACGCCTTCTAAAACAAGACTTCATTCATTTCCGGAGACACCATGTCCAAGCTGCCGCCCGTGCTCGCCAATCTTCCGCTGCCCATCATCGGCTCGCCGCTGTTCATCATCAGCAATCCCAAGCTGGTGATCGCCCAGTGCAAGGCCGGCGTGGTGGGCTCGATGCCCGCGCTCAATGCGCGCCCCGCGGCGCAGCTCGAGGAATGGCTGATCGAGATCACCGAGGAACTGGCCGCCTACAACAAGGCCCACCCGGACAAGCCGGCCGCGCCGTTCGCCATCAACCAGATCGTGCACAAGAGCAATGACCGGCTCGAGCACGACATGGAGATGGTCGTGAAGTACAAGGTGCCGATCGTCATCACCTCGCTGGGCGCGCGCACCGACGTCAACGACGCGGTCCACAGCTACGGCGGCGTGACGCTGCACGACATCATCAACAACAACTTCGCGAAGAAGGCGATCGAGAAGGGCGCCGACGGCATCATCGCGGTGGCGGCCGGCGCTGGCGGCCATGCGGGCGTGAAGAGCCCGTTCGCGCTGATCCAGGAAATCCGCCAGTGGTTCGACGGCCCGATCGCGCTGTCGGGCTCGATCGCCAACGGCGGCGCCGTGCTCGCCGCGCAGGCCATGGGTGCCGACTTCGCCTACATCGGCACCGCCTTCATCGCGACCGAGGAAGCGCGCGCCAGCGCCGAGTACAAGCAGGCGATCGTCGACGGCACCTCCGACGACATCGTCTATTCGAACCTCTTCACCGGCGTCCACGGCAACTACCTCGCGCCCAGCATCGTGGCCGCCGGCATGGACCCGGCCAACCTGCCCGAAGGCGACCTGAAGACCATGAACTTCGGCGGCGCCGAGGGCAGCAAGACCAAGGCCTGGAAGGACATCTGGGGCTCGGGCCAGGGCATCGGCGYGGTCACCGAGGTGGCGACCGCCGCGGACTTCGTCGAGAAGCTCAAGCGCGAGTACCTGGAAGCGCGGCGCCGCCTCGCCCTGTGAAACTCCCCCCGATGCGCCTGCGGCGCCTCCCCCGCGGGGGGCGATACCAGCGGCCCGGCAAAGCCGGTTCCGCGGTATCCCTGGCATGGGATCGCCGAAGACCGTGACGAGAGAGCCTGCAGCATCGAGCCGCATGCCGCTGCTCGATGCGGTCAAGGGCATCGCCTGTGCGCTGATCGTCGGCCACCACCTCGCGCGCTACGGCCCGCTGCAGGAGGGAGCGTCCTCGCTGGCGCCGGCGCTGTTCGAATGGCTGGCCCAGGACGGCCGGCTGGCGGTGCAGGTGTTCCTGGTGCTGGCCGGCTTCCTGGCGGCCGGCAGCCTGGCGCCCGATGGCGTGCTGCGGGTCGACCGGCCGCTGGCGCGGGTGGGCCAGCGCTATGGCCGTCTGGTGATGCCCTACCTGGCCGCGCTGAGCTTCAGCGTGCTGGTCGCCGCGCTGGTCCGGCCCTGGCTGGCCGGCGACACGGTGCCGGCCGCGCCCGGGCTGGCGCAGTTGCTGGCGCACGGCCTGCTGCTGCAGGACCTGCTGGGCTTCGACGCCTTGTCGACCGGCGTCTGGTACGTGGCCATCGACTTCCAGTTGTTCGTGCTCGCGCTGGCGGCGATCGGCCTGTCGGAACTGCTGCAGCGGCGCTGGTCGCTGGGCCGCGAGCGCTCGCGATGGCTGGTGGCGGGGCTGGTGCTGGCGCTGGTGGTGGCTTCGCTGGCGGTGTTCAACCGGCAGCAGGAGCTCGATGCCACCGCGATCTACTTCTTCGGCTCCTACGGGCTGGGCATGCTGGTCTTCTGGATCGGGCGCGCCACCCGCGACAGCACCTGGCGCTATGCCGTGCTGCTGCTGGTGCTGATCGGCGCCGCGGCGCTCGCGCTCGACTGGCGCAGCCGCATCGCGATCGCCCTGGTCACGGCGCTGGCGGTGGCCGTGGTGCAGCGGCGCGACGGCCTCGCGCCCGCCGCCTGGCCGCGCTTCGGTGCACCGCTGGTGCGGCTCGGACGGATTTCCTATTCGCTGTTCCTGATCCACTTCCCGGTGCTGCTGCTGGTGAGCGCGGTGGTGAGCCAGCTGCTGCCGGCGACGCCGTGGATCGACCTGCTGGGCCTGCTGGCGACCTTCGCGCTGTCGATCGCGGCCGCATCGCTGCTGTATCGCTGGGTCGAGTCGCGGCCCGCCACCTGGCGCGCGGTGCTGGCCCTGTTCGCGGGCCTGCTGGCCTGCGGCTTGCTCGTGTCGCGCTAGACCACCGATCGTTCGTAGGCCGCGGCGTACTGGCGGCCGAGCACCCTCGATGGATTGAGGCCCTGGTGGAAGTCGAAGAAGGCGTGGCCTTCCTGGGCCACCGCCGCCGGATCGGCGAACCAGATCGCCAGCGCCTCGGCCAGGGCGCCGGCGTCTCCATAGGGCAGGGCGTTCGGCAGTCTTCGCTGCGTCGGCAGGCAGTCGCGCGATCCGTCGACGTCGGTGAGAAGGGAGGCACGCCCGGCGGCCGCCGCTTCGATCGTGACGATGCCCTGGCCCTCGATGGAACTCACGAGAATCGCGAACAGCGATTGCGCATACTCGCTTCGGACGTCGCCCACATAGCCACGGAAAACGACACGGTCGCCGAGTCCCAGGGCCTGGCACTTCTGCTCGAGGTCCTGGCGCAACGGTCCTTCGCCGACCAGCACCAGTTCGGCGTCGATGCCCCGGTCGCGCAGCAGGGCCCAGGCCTCGATCAGCGTCGCATGGCCCTTGACCGGGACGAATCTCGCCACGCAGACGGCGCGTCGGCGCACCGTGTCCGGGTCGATCGCGGGGCATTGCGGCGGGAAGGGGGTCGGATTGCCCAGGATCTCGATGTCCCGCGTGCGCGTGGTGGCGAGGATGTTGTCCCTGACCGAATGTGTGACCGCGATCGCGCGGCGCGGGCTCAGCAGCCAGAACGGGGCCGAGAAGCCGTAGGTGAGGTTGCCCGAATAGAGCACCGGCCGTCGCAGCAGCGGCTGCAGCGCCGTCAGCACCATCGACAGCCGCCGGTGGTGCACGTGGATGAGGTCGATGTCCCAGGCGTCCAGCAGGCGCTTCAGGCGCTTGACGCTGTGCCAGAAGACCCGCGGGCGGCCCGACATCAAGGCCAGGTGCTGGAGGCGATCGGGTGCCATCCATGACACGTCTTCTTCTTCGTCGCCGTAGCGGCAGCTGATGAAGTGGTTCTCGATGCCGTAGGGCTGAACGGCCTCGTGGATGCGGCGAATCGCCATCGTCACGCCGCTGCTTCGGTAGTAGTTGGGGTTGATGACGCAGATGTTCATGGGCTTCTGGTAGCTTAACGACCCTCTGCCCGGCAGCGCCGGCTCGCATCTCGTATGATCGATGAGTTTTCAGTAAATTCTGAAATTACAGTAATCCAATACGTGAACTCGTCCGCCCGCTCGTTCGCCAGCCTGGTCCAGGGCGCCGCCGCGCTGCTGTGGCTGCCGCAGGCCGCCTTGCTGGCCTGGGCGGTGCAGCGGCTCGGGGCCGGCGAGGGCCTCACCGCCGTCCTGTTGCCGGCGGCCGGCATCCTGCTGCTGGGCCTGGGGCGCGCGGCCGCCGAGGCCTGGGGCATGCGCCGCGTGTATGCGCAGGCGCGCTTGCGCCTGTCCGCCTTGCGGGCCCAGGTCGCGGCTGCGCTGGCGGCGCGCTCGCCGCTGGACAGCGCGCGACCGGCCTCCGGCCTGGCCGCCAGCGTGATCGCGGAGCAGGCCGAGGCGGTGGTGCCCTACCTGGTGCGCTACGGTCCGGCGCGCTGGCGGGCGATGGTGGTGCCGCTGGTCATCGTGGCGGTGGTGGCCGGCCTGTCCTGGGTGGCGGCCGCGGTGCTGCTGGTCGCGGCGCCGCTGATCCCGGTCTTCATGGCCATCGTGGGCTGGCGCGCCAAGGCGGCGAGCGAGGCGCAGATGGTCGAGATGGGCGGCATGAACGGCTTCCTGCTCGATCGCCTGCGCGGCCTCGCGACCCTGCGTTCGCTCGGCGCCGTCGATGCCACCGCACGCCGCCTGGGCGAAGCGGCGCAGTCCCTGCGCAGCCGCACGATGGCGGTGCTGCGCATCGCCTTCCTGTCGTCCGCGGTGCTGGAGTTGTTCTCGGCGCTGGGCGTCGCGATGGTGGCGGCATACGTCGGCTTCCATCTGCTGGGCACCTTCGAGTTCGGCACCTGGGGCCGTTCGCTGAGCCTGGGCGAGGGCCTGTTCATCCTGCTGCTGGCGCCGGCCTTCTTCGAGCCGCTGCGCGAGCTGTCGGCGGTCTGGCACGACCGCGCGGCCGGCGAGGCCGCGCTGGCATCGCTGGACCGGCTGGCCGACGGCGGCGTYGCATTGCCCGGGGCTTCCGTGGCGCCAGGGCGGCCGGATTCGCCGCCGGGGTCCAGGGGCGCGGCGCCCTCGGTCCGCGTGCGCGGCCTGTGCTTCTCGCATGCCGGCGAGGACGCCTTCTTCGAGAACTACGAGCTGCGCGTGGCCGCGGGCGAGCACGTGGCGCTGATGGGCCCCAGCGGCTCGGGCAAGACCGCCTTGCTGAGCCTGATCGCCGGCCTGGTGCCGGCGCAGCGCGGCGAGATCCTGATCGGCGGCGTGCCGCTGGCCGACGACACCGTGGCCGGGCTGCGCGCGCGCATGGCCTGGATGGGCCAGAAGCCCCATGTCTTCGGTGCTTCGGTGCAGGCCAACGTGGCGCTCGGGCGCGCCGGCGTGCAGGCGGCGCAGGTGGAGGCCGCGATGYGCTTCGCCGCGCTCGACGGCGTCGCCCAGGCCCGTCCGGGTATCGCGCTGGGGGAGGGCGGCAGCGGCCTGTCGGGCGGTGAAGCCGTGCGGCTGGCGCTGGCGCGCGTGGCGGCGCATCTCGATGCCGACCTGCTTCTGGTCGACGAGCCGACCGCCCACCTCGACAGCGAGACCGCGGAGCGCGTCGCCGATGCCCTGATGCAGCTGGCGCGCGGCAAGACCCTGATCGCCGCCACCCACGACCCCGTGCTGGCTGCGCGCATGGGCCGCGTGATCCGGCTCGACGAGCTGCCGGCGAAGGAGGCCGCATGAGCCGCCGGGCCGCTCCCAAGGCGAATACCGAAGCGCTGCTGCGCGAAGGTTTTCCGATGAGCGCCGCGCCGGGCCGCCCCAAGCAAGCTCGCACCGCAGTGCGAAGCACGGAGGTTGCCCAATGACATTTCTGCACGATGTCCGGCCGGTGCTGAAGGCTTTCGTGGGCGCGCAGCCGCGCCGCCTGGCGCTGGGCGCGGCGCTGGCGGCGCTGACCGTGCTGATGGGCATGGCGCTGCTGGGCCTGTCGGGCTGGTTCATCACCGCCACCGCGCTGGCCGGCCTGCAGGCCGCGACCGCGCTGCGGTTCGACGTCTTCATGCCGTCGGCCGGCATCCGGCTGCTGGCGCTGGGCCGCACCGGCTCGCGCTATGCCGAGCGGCTGGTCACGCACGACGCCACCTTCGGGGTGCTGGCGGCGCTGCGCGAGCGCCTGTTCCGGGGCTGGGCCCGGCCCGAGGCCGCACGCCGGCTGCTGGCCCGGCCGGCCCGGCTGCTGTTCCGCCTGACCGCCGACATCGACGCCCTCGAGTCTTTCTACCTGCGGCTGCTGGTGCCGGCCGGGGCGGCGCTGGGCGCGGCGCTGCTGGCCGGTGGCGTGCTGGGGGTCATGRACGCCTGGATGGGCGCCGCGCTGGCGCTCTGGCTRATCGTCGCGGGCTGGGGCATCGCGCTGGTGGTGGCCGCGCGCGCCCGGCCGGCGGCGGTGCGGCGCGCGCATGCCATCGAAGCCCTGCGCGCTCGCGTCGCCGACCTGGTGGCCGGTCAGACCGAACTGGTCATGGCGGGCCGGATCGATGCGCAGCGCGAAGCCCTGGCGGTCGCCGATCGCCATCTGGCGCGGGCCGATCATGCGCTCAACCGGCTCGAAGCCCGGTCCGGCATGGCCTACGGCATGGCCGGCACGCTGACCCTGGTCGGCGTGCTGCTGGCGGCGGGCGCGCTGGTGGGCGAGGGCGCGATCGGCGCGCCGGCCGCGGCGCTGGCGCTGCTGGTGGCGCTCACCGCGATCGCGCGGCGCTGGCGCTGCTGGTGGCGCTCACCGCGATCG